>NZ_JBICJS010000096.1:0-240692 GCF_043103305.1 Pseudomonas sp. YQ_5
GTTCCCAATGTGCTTGTAGATTTGAGGAGGCAAAACATCCGCGTGCTTCGCGATATTTCTGACTGTTGCACCGCCTATCCCAACCTCGGCAATCAGCTTCGCTGTCGCTTCGATAATTGCGACTGCAAGGGGATGGGAGTGAATATGGGATTGGGACATAGTCGTGGTGCTGATGTGGCTGAGCGCGGGACGGCAGATGATACGTTTCGACGCAGATGTGGGCAAACGCTGATAGGCGTTGTCCTATTCGTCTCGCTAAGAGGGAATGACCCGATAGCCCTGGCGGTCAATGTGTGCGCAGGCATCGTCCGATGACCAGGTGGAGTAGCACCATTGTCGCGAATAGCAGCTTACAGTCTCAGCGGCGATCCCCGCTGGGCCTAGGCTCTATACGAAAAGAGATGCCGCAAGCACCACATGGAACAAGCCAGTGAGGCCATGGCGGCGTAGCTTTTCGCAAGCTTGTCAAACCGCGTTACGATCCGACGGCTCTCCTTCAGCCAGCCAAACATGCGCTCAATGTTGCTGTGCTGCCGGTACTTGGGCCCATCAAACAGGTCTGATGCAGGCAGCGTGAAAATAGTGCTCAACGCCGTTGCACATCATCGTCAACATTCTCAAGAGCTTCCAGTCGATGCCGGTAACCCTGACTATCAAGGCGTTGGCTGATGATTGCATCATCCACCGTTTTTCCACCCATGCCCATCCAGCAGGGTTGCCGCAGGCATTTAGGGAGGGGGCACATTCTGCTTGAGCAACGCTTCTTGAGAGCCCGCTGGGCTCAGCTCTAGGAGATTGACCTTGAACCTCAAAGCATCTCTGTCGCGAGATTGACTGACAGTGCACGAGTCTCGTCAGTCGCAATGGCTTCGAAATCTTCGACGCCCAACCGGATTGATGAATCAGCGCTATCTAGCCTGGGCATGGTCACTTCCTAGTCGGCGTTCAACACGGATTGGCTTGAGTTTATGGGTGAGCCTAAGCTTCTCAACTAGATGCCAGTGCTACAAAGGCGGCTAGCCAGGTGAGTCCGCTTGCGCTCAGTACGTCAGCTTTAAGTCGGCTACTAGTCGCCTATGATGAGTGAAATGTAGGGGAAGCAGCCCCTCTTGCAGTCAGGTTTGACATGCTGCGCGACGACCAGAATCAGTTGGAGTAGCCCGCCGGTATGAGCCAGAAAGAGTGGACGGTGTCAGACAACAGCAAGTGCATGATTTTTTTGAGAAATTATAAGTATGCAGTCAGGTGCATGCTTGCCCACCGAGCTGTCCCGGACGGGGAGGCCCCGGTATTGCTGGGCTGGATGGGTTGGTGTAGTATTCTTCCTGCTGGAGCGGTTCCCCGGAATTGAGGGGGTACCTTAGTTAAGGGTTCGAATCTCTACGCTTCCGCCATATTCAAAGCCCTGATTATTCAGGGCTTTTTGCGTTTTTGGGGTATAGAAAAGCCGACCATGGGAACGCCATCGGGAGCCCCATCTCCCCCGGACAGTTCCGCTACCTGACTACCCGTTAACGTCTGGCAGGGCAGGCTTGGTGCTGCTCAAGGTTTTTCAGTAGCGCTTGCTTGGCTAGGGGCGGGCTCTGTGGAAGAAGACGCGGCAGCATGAAGCTTGTCGGTAATCTGCTTGGCCAAGGCATGGTAAAGCGAGACCGGAGACACCCATCCAGAGATGGCCGCCGCCATCAGTGTCGCTGCCAACATGGGAATGGCCAGGTCCGGGCTGTGTGTCAGTTCAAGCACGATGACCGAGGCGGTCAGTGGCGAGCGTGTCACACCGGCCAGGTATGCGCCCATGCCAAGTAGTGCGCCTGCCTGGGGATCAACATCGGGCAGCAAGCTCAACAGGGGCGCAAAGGCGGCGCCGATGCTCAGCGAAGGCGAAAAGAGCCCGCCTGGAATCCCGGAGAGATAGGACGCGACGTTGGCCAGAAACTTCCACAGCAGAAAGCTTGTGTCCGTGATTGGCTGCCCCTCCAGCAACGCACGGGTTTCTTCGTACCCGGTGCCGAATACATGATTGCCAGAGGCGAGCCCCAACGTGGCCAGCAACAAGCCACAGATGGCAGCAAAGCGCACTGGATAGCGTCCGCGTAATGCACAGACCCGACCGAGTAGGCCCTTGTCGGTGGGCAGCACAAGCTTGGCGTAAAAACCACCCAGCAGCCCGCCCAGCACAGCACAGGCAGGCACGACGCTCCAGCCCCAGCCCACCGGCATTCGACCGCTGATTTCTCCAAAATAGGCGTAATGGCCCATCAGCCCCAGCGTGACGACCCCACCGATCAGCACCGCAGTGAGCACCAAGCCGCTGAAACGTTGCTCGAACGTGCGGCTCAATTCCTCAATGGCAAAGACTACCCCCGCTAACGGTGTATTGAAGGCTGCCGCAATACCCGCGGCGCCTCCGGCGAGCACCAGGCCAGCGATGGTGCGCCGGCCGTGCAGGCCTAAACGTCGGCCAAAGGAATAGAGCACAGCGGCGCCGATGTGGACGGTCGGGCCTTCCCGGCCAACCGAACCGCCGACCAGCAGGGCGCCCAACGTCAGGCTCATGCGGGCGGCAGCCACAGGGAGCGAGAGTAATCGGGCGCGCAGGCGGCGAGAGGGCATTTCCAGGGCGGCTATGACTTGGGGAATGCCGCTACCCTTGGCGTTTTCAAACCACCGTTGCGTCAGATAAGCCAGGAGCGCGAAACCAAGCGGAGTGATGAGAAGAGGTGACCAGGGTGCCCATTCCAGCAAGCGCTTGAACGAAGCGAACGCCGCGTCGGCAAGCCAGGCGAATGCCAGCGCAACCAGCCCCACCAGCAATGCCCCGATCCAGAACGCCAGTCGCTGACGCCATTCTCGCCAGCTTGAACGGCGGGAGAGTGAAGGTGCAGGACGGGTAGGTTCGGGCATGGTCCACACATGGCTGACTTGGAAAGCGGTGAGTATGGCGTGTTTTCCCTGGCAGGCCTACCCGACACAGGTTGTAGTCGTGCCAGGCGTGGCGATCCGTTTGCCCACATGCAACGGACCGCCAGTGCCAGAATGTGGCTAGGTGGCCGAACTTGCTTTGGTAGCAGGCGCTGCCTTGCGCATGCTCCACATCCCCCAGGCCAAACCCAGCACGGCCGCGATCAATGATGCGGATAGCACACCGAGTTTCGCTGCCCCGAGCGAGCCAGGGTCGACGAAAGCGAGGTTGGCGATGAAGATCGACATGGTGAAACCGATGCCGGCCAGCAGCCCGACCAGCATGATGCTACGCCAGTTGACCTCGGAGGGAAGCTCGCACCAGCCCAGGCGGACCATCAGCCAGCTGACGCTGACGATGCCCAAGGGCTTTCCTGCGACCAGGGCGACAGCGACGGCGATCATGACCCACTGGGGGCCTTCAGCGGACAGGTCGACACCCGAAAGGCTTACCCCGGCATTGGCCAAGGCAAACACGGGCATGATGCCGTAGGCTACCCAAGGGTGCAGGGTGCCTTGCATGCGCACCACCGGCGGCAGCAGTTCGCGCTGGGCCAGGCGCAGCCGTTTCAAAGGATCAATGAGGTCGCTGGCATCTTGCTCAGGCGCCTTGGCGCGCCCCAGCAATTCGCCGGTGAAGCGGGTAATGGCATCCAGCGGGCGCTCACGCATGGGCATTGCGGTGACAGGTGTCATCAGGCCTAGCACAACACCTGCGAGAGTCGGGTGGGCGCCGGTCAACAAGATGCCCAGCCAGACGATCGCGCCAGGAATGACATAGGCGAAGGCTGAACCCACACCGATCTTCTGAAGCCCGATCACCATGAGCAGGCCGATCAGTGCAACGCCGAAACCGGTGTAATCAAGGCCGCCTGAATAGAAAAACGCGATGATCAGGACTGCGATGATGTCATCGATGATTGCCAGGGCGAGGAGGAACACACGTACGTTGGACGGGATCGACTTGCCGAGCAGTGCCAGTACGCCCACCGCAAAGGCGATATCCGTCGCCGTTGGCACTGCCCAACCTTGTTGGTCTGCTGGCGCGTGACCAAAACTCAGGTAGAGGAGTGCAGGCACGGCTACGCCGCCGACAGCGGCTGCCATGGGGAGCGTGGCTTGGCGCAGGCTGGACAGCGCGCCCTCGTGGATCTCGCGGCGGATCTCCATGCCCACGACCAGGAAAAAGATGGTCATCAAGCCATCATTGATCCAGAAGTGCAGGGACTGCGAATAGACATGCGAGCCCACGCCGAACGTCAACGGCGTATGCCAAAGGGCTTCATAACTGTCGGCAGCGGGGGAATTCGCCCAGATCAATGCAGCGACTGCGGCAATCAACAGAACGATGCCGCTGACCGCTTCAATGTGCAAAAAGCGTTCAAGGTTGGCGAAGGCTCGCTCGGCCAGGTCTTGGGCGCGAGGTAATTCTTTTTTATGCATAGGCGCAGGTGCTCCCGCATGGCGGCCCGACCTGCGCTGTTCTTTAACCTGCCTCACTGCACCGTGCAGCTGGCACCCGTCCGCTAGTCTACCGAATAACCACTCTCAGATGAACAAAAAGCGCCAAACCATTCACTCCAAAGGCGTGTCGGTTTGAGATTTTTTCCTGCAGACGTTAGGGTTTGTGGTTATTTCCGAGCATACGAGGCTTGGCAAACGGGAATTTATCCAACTGCTAGCCTTGGTAAATATCGTCGTGCTCAGGCACGCTGTGCTCATCGCCTTGCAAGGAGAACTGCCGCTATGACTGCAGCCCCCAAACCCAGGAGCACCCTCAACCCACCCGTTTTCTACACCAGTGCGATACTTATCTTTCTGCTGGTCTTGTACGCCACGGCATTTCAGGAGCACGCCCAGACACTGTTCGAGCAAGTCCAGCGATGGATCATCACCAATGCCAGCTGGTTCTACATTCTTGTTGTAGCGCTGGTGTTGATCAGTGTGGTGTTTCTGGCCGTCAGCCGCTATGGCGACATCAAGCTAGGCCCTGACCACAGTGAGCCGGATTACCGCAAGAGCAGTTGGTTTGCCATGCTGTTCTCGGCAGGTATGGGGATTGGCCTCATGTTCTTCGGCGTGGCCGAACCGGTCATGCATTTCTCCACACCGCCCGTGGGCGATCCTGGCACCGTCGCCGCGGCGCGCGAAGCCATGAAAATCACCTTTTTCCACTGGGGTCTGCATGCCTGGGCGATCTATGCCATCGTCGCGCTGATCCTGGCCTACTTCAGTTTCCGCAACGGCCTGCCGTTGACCTTGCGTTCGGCACTCTATCCGCTGATTGGTGAGCGAATCTATGGCCCTATAGGGCATGCCGTGGATGTCTTTGCCATCCTCGGCACGGTGTTTGGTGTGGCGACCTCGCTGGGTTATGGGGTATTGCAGATCAACAGCGGGTTTCATCATGTGTTCGGTTTGCCGGTAAACACCACCGTGCAAGTCATCCTCATCACCGCCACCTGTGCATTGGCGACGCTTTCAGTGGCCAGCGGCCTGGACAAAGGTATTCGCATCCTGTCCGAGCTCAACCTGAGCCTGGCGGTGATTCTGATGCTGTTCGTGCTGCTGCTTGGGCCTACGGTGTTCCTGCTGCAGACCTATGTACAGAATACCGGCGCCTACCTTTCGGACATCGTCAATAAAACCTTCAATCTCTACGCTTACGAGCCCACCGACTGGATCGGTGGCTGGACCTTGCTGTACTGGGGCTGGTGGTTGTCCTGGTCGCCCTTCGTGGGTTTGTTCATCGCACGTATTTCGCGAGGGCGGACCATCCGGGAATTCGTCTGCGGCGTACTGTTCGTACCGGCGGGTTTCACCTTGCTGTGGATGACGGTGTTCGGCGACTCGGCAATCCATATGATCCTCAACGATGGTGTAAAGGATCTGGCTACTGTGGTCAGTGAAGACAGTTCCCTCGCCTTGTTTGCTTTCCTGGAGCATTTCCCGTTCTCCAGCATCATTTCGTTGGTCGCGGTGCTTATGGTGGTCGTGTTCTTTGTGACCTCGGCGGACTCTGGTGCGCTGGTCGTGGATATGCTCGCCTCCTCCGGAAAAGGTCATTCACCCCTGTGGCAACGTATCTTCTGGTCAATCTGCATCGGCGCAGTGGCGATCGCGTTGCTGCTGGCGAACGGCCTCAAGGCGCTGCAGACCGCGACCATTGCGAGCGCTCTGCCGTTCGCGGTCATCTTGCTGGTTGCGATTTGGGGCTTGTTCAAGGCGCTGAGTCTTGATGCGACCCGCCGCGGGTTGCGCAATCAAGCGTTGCCAGGCCCACGCCATACCCGTCACCCACACGGCGGCTGGCAGCGGAGACTGCGTAACATCGCATTGATGCCGCGCCGGGTTCATGTCACCCGCTTTATCGCCGAGGTGGTGCGGCCAGCGTGTGAAGAGGTCGCCCAGGAGTTGCGTAAGCAAGGCTACGAGGTGAGCGTGAATGAGCGCGATGATGGACGGGTATCCCTGGAGCTCTCCCATGCCGGTGAAGGGCGTTTCCTCTACGAGGTGCGGCCACGGGCCTTCAATACGCCAAGCTTCGTCATGCAGGACACCGAAGACGGTGGCGATGCGCGCAAGTATTTCCGTGCGGAAGTGCATCTGCGAGAAGGGGGCCAGGACTACGACATCATGGGGTGGAGCCGCGACGATGTGATTGGTGACATCCTGGATCAGTACGAACGCCACCTGCAATACTTGCACGTGGTGGGCTGAACTGGATTCGGTCCTGCCCTGGCGTAGTCAGGGCAGGGCGGTTCGCCTGCTGTCCAAAGGCGGATTTTCACAGGCCCAGAAGTTTACTGCAGCAATGCGTTCGCTCGGTGGTCCTAACCAATGGGACAGCGGCTGGCACCCGCCTGTCGTGCAGACCTGATAGTCGCCAGCCTCGGGCGTTCGCCCGGCATGCAAGGGCTGCAGCGGTGGCAGATGACGACGATAGTGCCAAGTGCCGTCGCGCAGTAGAGCGTCGTCCGGAATCTCCATGCCGGCCCCGCTGCCTTTGACCCGTGCCTCTACAAGTACCAGGCCAGCCGGGGTCACTTGATAATCCTCTTCCCAGCGGACCTTTTCGATACTGTGCTGCCACGCGAGGGTAAATTCGTGCAGTGGCAGGCTGACCCACACCACACCGGCCAGCCCAACGCAAAGGCTGATCATGCGGGGTGTCCAGAGGCCGGTCGGCTTCGCCAGTAGTGCCAACCCAGCACTGCCGCACCCAAAACAAAACCGACCTCATCGCTGATGGGCAGGGCAAGTATCAATGACACGCCAGCAGTGAACGCCAGCAGGCGCTCCCACCAGGGCATGGGGGCACGCAAATGCCCGATCGACGCACATCCCCAAAGGGCAACCGCGAACGCCGCCTTGATCACCATGTACAGCGTGCTGCCCATGCCTTCACCTTGCATCATCAACGCCGGGTCATAGACCGCCATGAAGGGCACAACGAAACCGGCCAAGGCAATGCGCACCGCCCAGAAACTGATCAACAGGCCTTTTTCCTTGGCAATCGGGGCAGCTGCAAAGCACGCCAATGCCACGGGCGGCGTCAGGTCGGCCAGGATGCCGAAATAGAACACGAACATGTGCGAGACGATCAGCGGAACCCCGAGTTCCAACAGGGCCGGGGCGGCAATGGAGCTGGTGATGATGTAGTTGGGGATGGTCGGGATGCCCATACCCAGTACCAGGCAGGTGAGCATGGTCAACACCAGCGAGAGGAACAGGTTGTCGCGTCCCAGGTCAAGGATGTATCCGGCAAAGGTGGTGGCCAGGCCGGTCAGCGAGATGACGCCGATAATGACGCCGACCAGCGCGCAGGCAATACCCACCGGCACTGCATGACGGGCACCCTCCGCGAGGGCCATGACGCATGCGTGCAGGGTGGCGCGACCGCCCTGGACGAAGCAGCACGCAATGGCCAGGCCGGCAATGACCATCAGGATCACCCCGATCCCCATGCGGAAAAAACCTGAACACAGTATCCCGAGTGCAACCCAGAAAGCCGCGCGTAGCCAGGTTTTTTGAGCGCGCAGGATGATGGCCGAGCCAAGGATGACGATGGCGGTCAGGGCCAGGCCGACCATTCCCGAGTACAAAGGCGTTCGCCCGGAAAACAACAGCGCGACCAAGACCATCAGGGGTACGAGCAGGAACCAACGTTGTCGCAACGCATCCCAGGCACTCGGGCACTGTTCGCGAGGCAAGCCATGCAGATGGCTGCGCCGAGCCTCCAGGTGGACCATCCAGTAGACCGAGCCGAAGTACAGCAACGCTGGGATGAGCGCGGCTTTCGCCACCTCGGCGTAGGGCACGTTGATCGTCTCGGCCATGATGAACGCCACGGCGCCCATCACTGGCGGCATCAACTGGCTGCCCATGCTGGAGGTCGCCTCTACGCCACCGGCAAATGCAGGTTTGTAGCCGAAGCGCTTCATCAGCGGAATGGTGAACTGTCCGGTGGTGACGACGTTGGCCACCCCCGAGCCGGTAATGGTACCCATCAGTGCCGAGGAGAACACTGACACTTTGGCAGGCCCCCCGCTGCGATGGCCGAACAGCCCCATGGCGAAATCGGTGAACAGACGAATCATGCCCGCCTGCTCAAGAAATGCGCCGAACAGGATGAACAGGTAGATGTAGGTGGCTGAGACATAGGTCGGTGTGCCATACAGCCCTTCGGTGCCGAATGCCAACTGATTGACGATCTGATCGAGGCCGTAGCCTCGATGCGCGAGTTCGCCTGGCAAGTATTGGCCAAGCAACCCATAGGCCAGAAACAGCGCGCAAATGATGGGCAACGCTATGCCCATCACGCGCCGCGCGGCTTCAAAGACCAAACCAATAAGCAACAGCCCCACGATCAGGTCGCTGGTGGTCAGCTCGCCGGAGCGTTGAATCAGGTCCCCTTCGAAGTACCACTGGTATGCAGCCGTCGCCATTCCCGCAAGGCCCAGCAGCCAGGCAAGGGGTTGCCACGGCCGACGGTGGCCAACGAATGAATAGCTCAGGTACACCACCAGCAACAGGAACCCCACGTGTACTGCACGCAGTACTTGGGTGGAAATCAGGGGGAAGGCCGCTGTGGCGATCTGGAAAACCGAAAAGACCAATGCCACGGCAAAAAGCGCGGCAGGCCAGCGATCGGTGCTGGCGTGAAGACCTTGCGCGGTATCACTCATACGCTGCTCCATTGCTTGGGGATATCATCAGGGGAGCAGGTTTTTCTCCTTGAAATACCTCTCTGCTCCTGGATGCAGCGGAATGGGCAGGTTCTTGGCGGCATTTTCCGGCTGGATATCCTTCGCTGCAGCGTGGGCCGTGACCAGGCGTGGAAGGTTCTCGAATATCAGCTTGGTCATCTGGTAGGCCAGTTCATCGCTGATATCGGCGCGGGTGACAAGGATATTGGTGATGGCCGCAGTTGAGATGTCCTTGTTCTGGCCATCATAGGTGTTGGCAGGGATGGTGGCGGGTTGGTAGGCGTTGTTGCCAATGCGGGTCACCACGTCGGCAGGGATAGGCACGAACACCACCGGCAAGGTCGCGGCCAAGTCTCGGATAGCCGCTTGACCGAGCCCTGAGGATTGCAGCGTGGCGTCAAGCTGACGGTTCTTGATCAGTTCGACGGACTCCGCATAGGGCAGGTATTCAACTTTTCCCATGTCCTGGTAGGTAAGCCCTGCGGCTTTGAAGATGGCGCGGGCATTGAGTTCGGTGCCGGACTTGGGTGCCCCAACCGAGATACGCTTGCCTTTGAGGTCTGACAGGGAGGTGATCCCTGACTCCTTGCTGGCGACGATCTGGATGTAGTTCGGGTAGGTGCCGGCGATGGCGCGGAGTTTCTTCAAGGGCGTTTTGAATCCAGCCTCTGCATCGCCCTTCCAGGCATCTGCCACCGAATCCCCCAACGCGAATGCCAACTCCCCTCGACCGGCTTGCAACAGGTTGAGGTTCTCTACCGAGGCCTTGGTGGCTTGCACCGTGGTCTTGCTGCCCTCGATGCCGTGGCTGTAGATCTGTGAAATGCCTACGCCTACCGGGTAATAGACACCACTGGTACCGCCTGTGAGGATGTTGATGAAGGTCGGTGCAGCCTGGGCAGCCGCACAGACAGTAAACAAGGTGCTGGCCAATGCCAGGCGAAGGGCTCGGTTCATGGCGTCGTTCTCCGCTTGTTGTTGTTATTCCTGCGCCAGTAAACCTAGAACGAATATGCAGTCCCTGCCCAATTTTATGGCTGATTGGCTGGATGGCCTCTGCTCTAGAATCGCCAGAAGACTGGCGAGACCAGTACCAGTACGGTGAGGATCTCGAGCCGTCCAAGCAGCATGCCAACCGTCAGCAACCATTTCGCTGCGTCCGGCAAGGAGGCGAAATTACCTGCTGGACCGATAAGCGTGCCCAGGCCTGGACCAACGTTGCACACGGCGGTGGCCGCCCCGCTCAACGCCGTCATCCAGTCGAGTCCTATCAAAGACAGGCCCAGGGCGATGACCGCAATGGTGACGGTGAAGAAGAACGAGAACGTCAGCAGTGATCGTACGATCTCTTCATCGATGGGGTGCCCATTGTATTTCTTCGAGATCGTTGCCCGTGGATGGATCAACTGCTTCAGGCTGCTGACAAGCAAGGCAGCGGCCACCTGGAACCGGAATATTTTCAAACCGCCAGCGGTGGAGCCCGAGCACCCGCCGATGAACGTCAGGTAAAAGAACAGCATGATTGCGAAGCTGCCCCAGAGCGTGTAATCACCCACGGCAACGCCCGTGGTGGTCACCACCGAGGTCACGTTGACCGCAACGATACGAAACGCATCCCACCAGGCCAGATCGCTGTGCAGGCAGAGCCAGGTTCCGACGGTGAGCCAGACGAAGACGAGAAAACCAATGAAACCGCGAACCTGATGGTCCTTGAGCAGGATGCCTCGATGGCCACGCAGCGTGGCGACATACAGCGTGAAGGGCAGGCTGCCGAGAATCATGATGACCACCGCTACCCAATGCACCGCAGGCTGCTCCCAATGGCCCAGCGAGGCATCCGAGGTAGAGAAACCGCCGGTTGAAATCAGCGACATCGAATGATTGATGGCTTCGAACGGGGTCATGCCGGCAGCCCACAACGCGCATGTCCCCAATGCTGTCAGGCCCAGGTAGACCAGCAGGATCATCTTGGCTGCCACATGCGAACGCGGCGTCACTTTGTCAGACCAATCCGAAGACTCGGTCTGGAACAGGCGCATGCCGCCCACGCGCAGCAGTGGCAGGATCGCCACGGCCATGCCGATAAATCCAATGCCTCCCAGCCAGTGCAGCAGGGAACGCCATATCAGCAGCCCCGGTGATGCACTGTCCAGGCCAGTCAGCACGGTCGAGCCGGTGGTGGTGATTCCCGACATGGTCTCGAAGAACGCGTCCGTGTAACTGATGTGTCGAATGAACACCATCGGCAGCGCCGCAAACGCGCACACGATGACCCAGCTTGCCGTCGTGAGCAGATACATATCCCTGGTCCGCAGTTGCGGTGTGTCGGGGACGCCGCGGGCTACCATGAGCAGGCCGGCGCACAGAACGATCAGGCTCGACCAGACGAATGCACCGAGGTCGTCGCTGCGGTCGTACACCAGCAGCGTCAGCATCGGAATCACCATGCTGACGGCCAATGTGATCAGGAATACACCAATAATGAAGGCGATGAAACGCAATGCAGGAAGCGGCATTGAGGGAGCTCGTTGGGACAGTGCCGGCAGTATTGCCTGCTTTACGGTAATGTCGAGTAAAAAAGGCGTAAAGTCGTGGGAGGGATTTTTTTACGCCGCTATCTGGCCCCTGCTCAATGGCTCATCGGGCTGATCTGTAGCGGGACCTTGGCGTCTTCTTTGAAGTCCTCGCCGTCGGCTTTTCAGCCCAGCTGCCCACAATCAACCTGGAGGAGGGCAGCTAAGCAAATTCCGGAAGGCCGGCTCAGCGGTTCACGTCGACAATCAATCGGCCACGTATCTTCCCGTCTATCAGCTCCGCAGCGGCGGGAAGGGCAGCCTCAAGGCTAATGTCTTTGGTCATCAACGATAAGGCGTCTAGATTGAGCTGATCTGCCAGTCTTTCCCAGGCCTCGACGCGTCGCTCAAATGGCTGATTGACGCTGTTGATGCCAATCAGGGTCACCCCTCGGAGAATGAAGGGGGCCACGGTTGCCGGAAAATCCATCCCCTGGGCCAATCCACAAGCAGCCACCAAACCTTCAGACATCGTACTTGCGCATGCATTGGCCAGTGTATGGCTACCGACTGAGTCGATGACTGCCGCCCATTGTTCTTTTGCCAATGGACGCCCTGGCGCTGAAAGCGTGGCCCGATCAATGATCGTCGTCGCTCCCAGGCTCTGCAGATAGGCAGCTTCGCTGGCTTTTCCTGTTGCGGCAGTGACTGTATACCCGGCACTGGCCAGAAGGCTGATAGCAAAGCTGCCGACGCCGCCTGTGGCGCCGGTAACCAACACCGGCCCATTGGAGGGTTTCAATCCATGGCGCTCCAGTGCCATCAAGCAGAGCATGGCGGTGTATCCTGCGGTGCCAACGGCCATGGTTTGGCGTTCGTTCAGGCGCGCGGGGTGAGGAATAAGCCAGTCGCCGTTCAGCCTCGCCTTTTGCGCAAGCCCGCCCCAATGGCTTTCACCCACGCCCCAACCATTCAGAAGTACACGATCACCAGGCTTGTAGCGTGGATCGTCACTTGATTCGACAGTACCCGCCAAGTCGATACCGGGCACCATAGGGAAGTTACGAACAACCGGACCCTTGCCGGTGATTGCGAGCGCATCTTTGTAGTTCAGGGTGCTGTAGGCAACCCTCACTGTCACGGTCCCGGATGGTAGCTGGTCGTCCTCCAGTTCGGTGAGTCTGGCCGAATACTTGTCTTCCGGCTTCTCAATCAGAATGGCTTTGAACATTGGTTATCCTCATTTAGACCGGTTGTCTTTAAATTGACCGAGAGGAATCACTTGGTGATTCCAGTCAGAAAGCCTTGAAAAAAAATGTCCAACGGGCGGACATGCTGCGTTAGTCGTGCGCGAAGAACGGCACCCTCCCACCCAACCCAGAAGTAGGCCGCAAGGGCTCTGCAATCATGCTCGGCAGACACCTCTCCCAGCTTGACGGCTTCTTCCAGGCAGCTAGACAAGCGCTGCTCCCAGTCCAGCAGGGTCAGTTCCAGTTGTTCACGGAAACTGTCTGGCAGCACCAATACCTCCTGGCCGAGGTTGCCTACAAGACAGCCTCGCCGGAATTGGTACTTGGCCATCCCGAATTTTGCTTCTTCAACAAAGTTGTACACCCTTCGTAGTGGCGGCACGGTCAGGTCGCTGAAGCAGCGATCGAGCTTTCGAGCAAAGTAGTCTGCATAGCGCTTCAGTACAGCCTGGCCGAATGCCTCTTTGCTGTCGAAGTAGTGGTAGAACGAGCCCTTTGGCACCTGCACGCGTTTGAGTACAGTGTCGATACCGGTAGCGGCAAAGCCCTGTTCGGTGAGGATTTCCATGCCGCAGCGCAGCAAGAGCTCAAGCGTATCGCCGTGCTCACGTGCAACTTTGGGCGGGCGGCCTCTTCGAGGCATGGGTTTAGGGCTATTCATGCGTTGTAATTTAGACTGTTCGTCTCTAATGTCAATCACTGAGCGATTCGATACCCGATGAGCCTAGCGTTGGATGCGTTATGAAAAAGCGTTTACCTCCCCTGAACTGGCTTAGAGCTTTCGAGGTTTCTGCCCGGCTACTGAATTTCACGCATGCCGCTGAAGAGCTCAATCTCACGCAAGCGGCGATCAGTCAGCAGGTAAAGGCCTTGGAGTCCCAGTTGGGCGTGGCTCTTTTCAAGCGCCTACCGCGAGGGCTTGAGCTTACGGAGGTGGGTAAATCGTATTTTCCCGTGGTGAGAGAGTCGGTGGAGCGCCTTGCTGCTTCGACAGATGAGATCTTTGGGCAAGGTCATCGGAGTGCTCTCATCATCCGTAGCAGCCTGGTGTTCTTCACTCATTGGATAGCTCCCCGGTTACCCCGATTTCGAGCAAGGCATCCAGAGGTGAGCATTCGGGTCGCAAGCAACATCTGGGTAGATGAAACAGAGTACGACGCTGATCTCGAAATCAGATATGGGCAAGGGCGCTGGCCTGGCATGAAGGTCGAGCGCCTGACGTGGGACACGCTGGTGCCTGTGTGTTCACCGGCATTGATAACTGGTGAGCGTCCGTTGCAATACCCTCAGGATCTGGCGAAGCACCCGTTATTGCACGTGCTGGGCTATGAGGAGGGATGGGGCTATTGGCTCAAGAAGAACAATGCAGAGAACGTTGATTCGTCTCAAGGGATGCAGTTCGACACCCTGATCTCGGCATTGACGATCGCTGAGTTGGGCCAGGGCGTCGCCTTGGCACGCTCTTCACTGGTCAGGCATCTCTTGGAGGAGGGCCGGCTCGTCGCCCCGCTGGGGTGTAATGTTCCGACGAAGGAAGCTTTCTACCTGGCTTATTCAGCCCACAGCATGGTCAACCCCGATGCAGCGGCCTTTGCCCAGTGGCTGTGCGAAGAGGCACAGGCTTTCAAGGTCGAGCCCGGCGCGGGAGAAGGCGAGCACGCTTAGCAATAAGGAAATTGTCCAAGCAATAAGAAAAATGGCCCCTTAGGGCCATTTTTTATTGCTTTCGCGAAGCCTTCGAATTTCTGAAAGTAGCGAGCACATCGTAAGCCCCTGGATAGTGCAGCTGCCCAGGTGACCGGTTAGTACGAGGTCTCAATAACAACAATAACCGCGCTGGCAATTCTCGCTGGCGCGGGGCTACGTAGGGTTATCGTCATGGAACACTCCAACCAATTGCCTTTGCAAGGCGTCAATGTCATCGATTTTGGACAATACATCGCAGGCCCTGCAGTAGCGATGATCCTCGCTGATCTGGGAGCGACAGTTGTTCATGTCGACCCGCTGGGTGGGCCCCTCTGGGATAGCCCGGCGAATGCCACGCTTAACCGCAACAAATTGTGCATGCGTCTGGATCTGAAAACGCCGGAAGGACTGCATCAAGCGCGTGAACTGATCTCGCGTGCCGATATCGTGATCGAGAATTTCCGGCCGGGTGTCATGTCCAGGTTGGGTCTTGATTTCGGAGAGCTTCGGCGTGCGCGTCCTGAGCTGATCACGTTGTCGATTCCAGGATTTGCCAGTGATGACGAGTTGCGCGCGCAATGGCGTGCTACAGAGGCAGTGATCGCCTCGGCCTCAGGTGTATTCACTGATATGGGCCAAAACCGTGTATTGATGGGCATCAATCCTAGTTTCTCGCCGCTTCCTTTGGCGTCAGCGTATGGGACCATGCTTTCTGTGTCTTCTGTGGTGCTCGCACTGCAGGCGCGTGAAAAGAATGGCGTTGGCGATCAGATCGAAGTGCCGTTGGCTTCAGCGGTGATGGAAGGGCTCTCGTACAACTCGATCAAGATCGACGGGTACCCACTGCGCTATAAAACACTGCGTGAAAAAGAGAGCGAGCGTCGTCGCGCTGAAAACCTGCCGATGAACCTGAGCTACCAGGATCTGCAGGAGTTTCTCGATCCGTTCTACCGGACCTACGCGTGTGCGGATGGCCGTAAATTCTACGCTGTTTGTCCATCGCATCGTGAGCATGCCAAGCGCTGCCTTCAGGCTATGGGCATCTACGAAGAAATGCTTGCCGCCGGCTTGCCAAAGGTTGATGACCCTTATCTGCCGATTGAGCAATGGGAAGGTAATGCATCGCTGGGTGTTTATCCGTTGCCTGCTGATTGGGCCGCGCGTATCTCCACCAGGATGAAAGAAGTATTCCTGACTAAAACAGCGGCAGAATGGGAAGTCATCTTCGGTGAGGGGCGTTTCCCTGGCGCCCCTCACAGGTCGACCCAAGAGTGGCTCCATGATGAGCACTCAAATACTGCTGGGTTGATCATTGAGGTAAATGATCGCGAATTCGGCGTAATGAAACAGCCTGGCCCGATCGCGTGGTTGGAGGGGTGCTCCGAGCCAATGCTGAAGCCTCTTTCGCGTCGCGATGTGAGCTACGAGGAAGCGCTGGCAACACTGTCTGAGCGTTCGGCATGTGCATTGCCGCCTGCCAAGCTCGACAAGCCTGCCGGCTGGCTGGAAGGCGTCAAGATTCTCGACCTGACCAACGTGATTGCCGGGCCGCACTCGACGTCCTTCCTGGGTCGTTTTGGGGCTGACGTCATCAAGCTCGACCCTGTCATGCCCAACTATGATCCTTGGAATACCGTCGTTTTCGGCATGTCTTCGGCGCGTGGCAAGGAAAGTGTCTTGGTCGATCTGCACAAGCCCGAAGGGCGGGATGTCTTCAATCGTCTTGTGCGGGAGGTCGACGTAATCGTCATGAACGCTCCCGATCGCCAATTGGCACCGCTGGGCCTCGACGAGGCAAGCCTTCAGGCGGTCAATCCTGGCGTGATTTTCTGTCAGCTTGATTGTTTCGGCGGCCCACGCCGTGGCCCTCGCACTGATTATCTGGGGTATGACGATCTCATCCAGGCCACAACCGGGATCATGCTGCGTTTTGGTGGTGGGATGGAAACGCCGGAAGAACATGCTCACGTCGGCACCATCGACGTTATGTGCGGATTTGCTGCCGCGTTGGGCATCGCAACAGCGCTGTATCGCAAACACCGCTCCGGCGAAGTTTTCCGAGCACGCACTTCTTTGGCGTCACTCGGGAACCTGGTGCAGATTCCGTTCTGCTATGACTACGCAGGCCGAGCGCCATTCAATGAGCCTTCCGGGCGCGACGCGGTCGGCTACAGCGACCTTTCCCGCTTCTACAAGACGGCGGATGGCTGGATCTACCTGGATGCATCCGAGCCAGAGTTGCACAAGTTCGCGGCTATCCCTGAATTCACGGGGTTGGCGTCTGCACACGATAGAGCTGCCTATCTGGAGGCCGCTATTCGCCGTATGAGCAGCGCCTTCCTTCAAGCGTGTCTTCAGGCCGCCAATATCGCTGCAGCGGTGCCGGACAACATCGATCACCTGCGCGCCCAATACAGCCGACCCGCCGATGGCCTGCCTGGGACTGCGAATGGAAGCTACTCCTTCAGCATCTACAGCGACCATCCAAGTGGTCACCGGGTTACCCAACTGGATCCTTACGCAATTCGTCCGCAGGTGGCGCGTATTCGAGCTCTGCCACCTGCTGAGAAGTTTGGTGCTTCGACGCGCAAGGTGCTGGGTCGCTATGGCTATAACAACGTGCAGATTCAGTCGCTTCTGGACGCCGGTGCAATCGGTGAATCCTGGAGTGAGGAATACCTGCCGAGCTAGCTGCTGAGGGTATGTCGAGGGGGGTAGCCTTTCCAGTACCACCCTTGCACCTCTGTTTACCGATCAAGCGAACACGAGCCCAACGCTGCTCGCGGGCGCGTTCATGCCCAGAAAATGAGATAGAACCATGAATTACAACAGTATTCTGCCGCGCATCCTGCAAACCGGCGCTGGTGCTAGCCAGCAAATTCATCAGATATTGGCCAGCCTCGGCTGCCACAAGCCCCTCATCATCACTGACCGAATGATGGTCGAGTTGGGTTATGCAGGTCGTATCAGCGCGGTGCTGACAGAGCACGGCATAGACGTTGACGTTTTCTCCGATACCGTGCCCGAGCCCACGGTCGCTTCAATTCAAGCGGGCGTGTTGGCCACCAGGGAAGGCGGCTATGACAGCATCATCGCGCTGGGCGGTGGAAGCCCGATCGACAGCGCAAAAGCGATCGGCATCCTGGCCAAGTTCGGCGGTGTAATGCGCGATTACAAGTTCCCGCGCAACGTTACCGAAATGGGCTTGCCGATCATTGCCATTCCAACTACTGCCGGCACTGGCTCCGAAGTGACCCGGTTCACCATCATTACCGACGAGTCGACCGACGAGAAAATGCTCTGCGTCGGCGCAGGCTTCATGCCTGTTGCTGCACTGGTGGACTATGAACTGACACTCTCGTTGCCAGCTCGGGTGACAGCAGATACCGGTATCGATGCGCTGACGCATGCTATCGAGGCTTACGTCAGCAAAAAAGCAAACCTGTTCAGTGATGCTCAGGCACTGGCCGCCATGCGCCTGATCGGCCCAAACCTTCGCAAGGTTTATCACGATGGCACCGACCGTGTCGCGCGGGAGGCCGTCATGTTGGGATCGACCCTGGCAGGTCTGGCTTTCTCAGCCGCGTCGGTTGCCCTGGTGCATGGCATGAGCCGTCCCATTGGGGCGGCATTCCACGTCCCCCATGGCCTGTCAAACGCCATGCTGCTGCCCGAAGTGACTGCATTTTCCATCCCGGCTGCACGTGACCGGTACGCAGATTGTGCTCGGGCAATGGGCGTCGCGACTGAGAGCGACACGGATCAATCTGCAGTTGAAAAACTACTGGAAGAGTTGGTGGCTATCAACGATGAGTTGAATGTTCCCACGCCAGCGCAGTTCGGGATTGATCGCGAAAAATTCTTTGAACTGATGCCAACCATGGCCGCGCAGGCGCTGGCTTCCGGTTCGCCTGGCAATAATCCGCGCGTGCCCACTGAGGCCGAGATGGTCGAGATTTATCGCAGCCTTTGGTAAGGCAACACCAACGCAATATTTGAATAACAAAAAGTGGAGTTTCACATGAATACTGTCGGTCATCTGATTAACGGCGAAGTTGTCCTCGAGTCCAAGCGCACCCAAGATGTTTTCAACCCGGCCACCGGCCAAGTGGTTCGCCAGGTTGCGCTGGCCTCCAGCCAGACAGTAGAGCACGCCATTGCTAGCGCTGAAGCTGCTTTCCCGGCCTGGCGTGATACACCGCCTATCAAGCGGGCCCGCATCATGTTCCGTTTCAAAGAGCTCCTGGAGCAGAACGCAGATGCGATTTGCAAACTGATTGGTGAAGAGCACGGGAAAATTTCCCATGATGCTGCAGGCGAACTGCAACGTGGCATTGAGAACGTTGAGTACGCCTGCGGGATCGCTGAGCTTCTGAAGGGTGAGCACAGTAAGAATGTCGGCCCGAACATCGATGCCTGGAGCGAGTTCCAGCCGCTGGGTGTGGTTGTAGGCATCACGCCGTTCAATTTCCCTGTGATGGTGCCGCTGTGGATGATCCCTGTGGCCATCGCGGCGGGGAACTGCTTCATTCTCAAGCCGTCTGAGCGTGACCCAAGTTCCACCTTGTTCATCGCCCAACTGTTGCAGGAAGCAGGCCTGCCTAACGGTGTGCTGAACGTGGTGAACGGGGACAAGGAAGCGGTCGATATCCTGCTGCGTGACTCGCGCGTTCAGGCTGTCAGCTTTGTGGGGTCGACGCCGGTTGCTGAATATATCTACGCCACCGCCACGGCCCACGGCAAACGCTGCCAGGCACTGGGAGGTGCCAAAAACCACGCGATCGTCATGCCAGACGCCGATATCGACAATGCGGTCAACCAACTCCTGGGCGCTGCATTTGGCTCTTCCGGTGAGCGCTGCATGGCGCTGTCGGTCGCTGTTGCGGTGGGGGATGCGGCAGCCGATGCCCTGATCGCCAAAATGAAAGAAGCCATGAAAAACCTGAAGGTGGGTGCTTATACCGACAGCAAGAACGACTTCGGCCCGGTGATTACCCGGCAGCATCAGCAAAAAGTTGTTGGTTATATCAACAGTGCTGAAGAGCAGGGCGCTAGCGTTGTTGTCGACGGGCGGGAGCCAAACGTTGCTGGCTACGAGGAAGGGTTCTTCGTCGGTGGTACCCTGATCGATCACGTTAGCCCGGAAATGCAGAGCTACAAAGAAGAGATCTTCGGCCCGGTTCTGCAGGTCGTGCGTGTCAAAAGCATGCAGGAAGCCATGGTGCTGATCGACAAGCACGAGTACGGCAATGGGACATGCATCTTCACCCGTGATGGCGAAGCGGCTCGTTACTTCTCTGACAACATCAAAGTGGGCATGGTGGGCATCAACGTTCCTCTGCCAGTGCCCGTCGCTTATCACAGCTTCGGCGGTTGGAAGCGCTCGCTGTTCGGTGATCTGCACGCGTACGGACCGGATGGCGTTCGGTTCTATACCCGACGTAAGACTATCACCCAACGCTGGCCGTCCTCGGGCGTTCGTGAGGGCGTCGAGTTCTCCATGCCGACTATGAAGTAACGACGACCCAAGGTGCGTGCCTGACTGCCAACAGGCACGCACCTTTTGCTATTTCGAGGTGTGCTGGTAGCGGTGATGATAGTCAAGTTTGCCATGTGCGGCTTGGAGGTTGTGTGGCTGTTCCGCTGAAATAATAATTAAATAAAATGAGAGGCGAATATGAATAATAAGCACAATATATGTTCGGGAAAGGCCGGCGGCCTTTCATTTATCCAAGGGACTCGATCGGTTCAAGCAGTGGCGGCAATACGTGCTTGATCTATTCGTATTCAACGGGCTTCTGATGTTGAGTCGACAGTTCTGAGGAGATATGCCAAATGAATAAGTTTAAAGATGGTGCCTCGCTGGATGGTCGCGTGTTTTGGCCGTCGATTGCAGTGATACTCGGTGTCACGATCCCCCTCATCGCATTTCCCGAGGCAGGGAATGCGGTGATAAACCAGATGTTTTCGTTTGCGACCGGGAAGTTTGGATGGCTTTATCTGATTGCCGGTTTGATGACTGTACTATTCCTCCTGTGGATGGCGTTCGGACCTTACGGTAATATTCGTCTAGGCCGGAAGAGTGATGCCCCAGAGTTTTCCTATTTCAGCTGGGTCGCAATGATTTTCTGTGGTGGTATTGGTATAGCCATTGTTAATTGGGCCTGGGTTGAGCCGATTTATTATTTTAACGGACCACCACTGAATGTAGCCGCTCACAGCCGGGAGGCGGCGGAGTGGGCGTTGACGTATGGGCAGTTCCATTGGGGGCTGACCCCGTGGGCAATTTACTGCTTGCCGGCTTTGCCAATTGCGTACTCCATGTATGTGCGTCGACAGCCTGGGGTGAGATTGTCGGTGGCTGCGCGCGGTGTCTTGGGCAATAAGTCGAATGGTTGGCTGGGTATTACGCTTGATACCGTGGTTGTTTTCGGTATTGTTGGCGGTGTGGGGACTTCCCTTGGCCTGGCTGTGCCACTGGTTTCAACCTTGGCGAGCGACATTTTTGGAATCAAGCAGTCCTTCGCATTTGATATGTGCGTCTTGGGGCTCTGGACGCTGATGTTCGGCATGAGTGTGTGGTTTGGTCTGAGCAAGGGGATAAAAATTCTCAGTGATATCAATGTCTATCTGGCATTGCTGCTGCTGGTGTTCGCTGCGGTTGTCGGCCCAACCTTGTTGCTCATCAACGGCTGGGCAAACAGCCTGGGGCTAATGTTCAATAATTTCATCCACATGAGTTTGTGGACTGACCCTGTTGCGAAAGGTACGTTCCCTCAGGACTGGACGATTTTTTATTGGGCATGGTGGATTGCCTATGCGCCCATGATGGGGTTGTTTGTTGCTCGTATTTCTCGAGGGCGGACAATTAAAGAGCTCATTTTGGCAGAGCTTGTGTGGGGGAGCCTGGGGTGCTGGGTTTTCTTTGCGGTCTGGGGCGGCTACTCACTTAATCTTCAGCTTACAGGTGAGCTGGACGTCAGTGCCATCTTGACGGAACACGGGATTCCGGCTGCCGTGCTAGCCATCCTGAAAACGATGCCCTTCTCAAACTTTGTCATTGGCGCTTTTGTACTCCTATGCTTTGTGTTTCTGGCCACAACGCTTGATTCGGCAGCTTATGTACTTGCATCAGTTACATCGAACGAGCTTAGCGGTTATGAAGAGCCTCAGCGCTGGCTGCGCATTGTATGGGCATTGCTGCTGGCGGTCATCGGCATTGGCCTTCTCAAAGTAGGCGGCCTGAAAGCTGTACAAACCTCTACGATTGTCGTTGCGCTGCCTTTGATACCTGTGCTGGGCGTACTGACCTGGTCACTGATTCGCATGATTCGTGCAGACCTGGGTCGTGAACTTGGGTCTACAGAAATTGTTCTAGATGATGCGGCCACGCTTGCCAGTGCGCCTGAGGTCAATGCGCCGCAGACTGGGGAAATGGCTTTGGTCACGACACCTCCAGAGCCTAGGTGTTAAGATTCTTGTTTGCCATTTTCTTACAAAAGCCCAGGGTTCCTGGGCTTTTGCTTTTCTGGCAGGAGCGGGTGCGTGCAGCGGGTAACGTTGTTCAGCCATAAATAAAATACACCCTTTGGGGTGTTTTTTATTGCATCAAGGTAATGGTTTTACTGGTTATTATATTCGGTTTGCCCGGCGGCTCGAATATTGTTTGTGTCGCAAAATTACTTATTGTGTCGCGGCTGGTCAACTGTCTTATTTGCGTTGTGCGCTATGTTCCCTTGAGCCGTTACTTTGCGTTTTTGATAGCGAGCTCGCCATCTCTTTTGGTGAGTTGGCGGTTAGAAGTGGCTTGGGTGCAGCAATGTTTCCAGGTAGATTAAACTCAATGGGAAAATGTTTTTATGCCGCATATCTGGCGAGATAGCAGATGGGTTTTGTTGGGCAGCGCAGTGATATTGTCATTGTCGCTAGGAATACGGCACGGTTTCGGACTTTTTCTGTCGCCTATGAGCATTCAGTTCGGGTGGGGGCGGGAGGTCTTCTCGTTTGCAATTGCAATTCAGAATCTGGTGTGGGGGCTCGCGCAGCCTTTCGCAGGGGCTCTGGCCGACCGATATGGTGCGAGTAAAGTCGTCGGCGTAGGGGGTGTGTTCTACTTCACTGGTTTGGTCTGCATGAGTTTCTCCGACTCACCATCGACATTGATGATGAGTGCGGGCGTACTCATTGGCATTGGTCTTTCCGGCACCTCTTTCTCCGTGATCCTGGGTGTAGTGGCACGGGCACTACCCGCTGAAAAACGTAGTGCGGGGATGGGGCTTGCGAGCGCAGCAGGATCCTTTGGCCAGTTCGCGATGCTTCCAGGCTCTCTGAGCCTCATCCAAGGGCTCGGCTGGGAGAAGGCGCTTTTGATTCTGGCGCTTTTCGCCTCTCTCATCATCCCACTGGTCGCCATGTTGAAAGATGCGCCAACCGAGCGGCAGGCCAGTGATCAGACCATGGCGCAAGCGCTGAGAGCGGCGAGTACCCATCCTGACTTCTGGCTCCTGACGTTTGGCTTCTTCGTTTGTGGATTCCAGGTCGTTTTCATTGGCGTCCATTTACCTGCTTACCTGATGGACAAGGGGCTTACCGCACAAACGGGAACCACTGTTCTCGCACTTATTGGGCTATTCAACATATTTGGGACTTACACAGCCGGCTGGCTCGGTGGGCGCTTGTCCAAGCCGAAGCTGCTGACGGCTCTCTACCTGATGCGCGCAGCAGTCATTGTCGCCTTTGTCTCTTTGCCAGTGAGCAACGTAACGGCTTACTTGTTTGGCATGGCAATGGGCTTCCTTTGGCTTTCAACCGTTCCTTTGACCAACGGCGTGGTAGCCTCGGTATTTGGTGTCCGCAATCTTTCGATGCTTGGTGGGCTCGTTTACCTCTTCCATCAGGTTGGCGCATTCCTGGGCGGCTGGGTGGGGGGGGCGGCTTACGATTTCACTGGAAGCTATGACTTGGTTTGGAAGGCCGCGGTTGTCCTGAGCTTTATTGCTGCAGCAGTTAACTGGGCTGTAAGAGAGAAGCCAATTTCTCTGTTGAGCACCAGCGTCGCCTGACTCGCTGAGTCTTGAGCGTTTTATTCTCAGGGGCTGACTTGCCTTGGGATGGCCTGCAGAAGTCGCAGGCCTTGAGCCTGGCAAGGGCTCTGTGGGAGCGGCCCAAGCGCCGTGCAAGGCCGCCCCACAAAAGCCAGTGCAGGCTGCGTATTTATATTGCCACGCTGGACATGCAGCGCCAGCAGGCTGCCCGGATCACTTGATCAGCGGCACGCCACTGAGTTTCTGCAGCTCGTCAAAATCGATGTCCGCGCAGATCTCGATCACTTTCAGCCCTTCAGGTGTCACTTCCAGCACCGCCAGGTCGGTGTAGATGCGGCTGACGCAAGCAATGCCGGTCAGCGGGTAGGTGCACTCGGGCACCAGCTTGCTTTCGCCGGTCTTGGTCAGGTGGTCCATCATCACGAACACCTGGCGGGCGCCGGTGGCCAGGTCCATTGCGCCGCCTACGGCCGGGATCGAACCTTCGGCGCCGGTGTGCCAGTTGGCCAGGTCGCCCTTGACCGACACCTGGAAGGCGCCCAGTACAGCGATGTCCAGGTGGCCGCCACGCATCATCGAGAACGAGTCGGCATGGTGGAAGAAGGCCCCACCGGTCAGCAGGGTGACGTGCTGCTTGCCGGCGTTGATCAGGTCATCGTCTTCCTCGCCCGGCGCAGGGCTTGGGCCCATGCCCAGCAGGCCGTTCTCGCTGTGCAGGAACACTTCCTTGTCGCCCAGGTAGTTGGCCACCAGGGTCGGTGCGCCGATGCCCAGGTTTACATAAGCGCCTTCCTGGATGTCTGCGGCCACGCGTTGGGCCATCTCGGTGCGGGAGAGCTTTTTGGTGATGGTCATGGCAGGCCTCAGACAGCTTTGGCAATCGAAGAAACGGCAGCACCGGTGACGGCGACCACACGCTGGACGAAGATACCCGGGGTGATGATGTGTTCCGGGTCCAGTTCACCAAGTTCGACGACTTGGTCGACCTGGGCAATGGCGGTCTTGGCGGCCATGGCCATGATCGGGCCGAAGTTGCGGGCGGCCTTGCGGTAGGTCAGGTTGCCCCAACGGTCACCCTTGTGCGCCTTGATCAGTGCGAAGTCGGCGTGCAGCGGCATTTCCAGCACGTACATGCGGCCGTCGATCTCACGGGTTTCCTTGCCCTCGGCCAGCAGGGTGCCGTAGCCGGTCGGTGAGAAGAACGCACCAATGCCGGAGCCTGCGGCGCGGATACGCTCGGCCAGGTTGCCCTGCGGGACCACTTCCAGCTCGATCTTGCCGGCGCGGTACAGCTCGTCGAACACGTAGGAGTCGGACTGGCGCGGGAACGAGCAGACCACTTTGCGCACGCTACCTGCCATGAGCAGGGCGGCCAGGCCGATCTCGCCGTTGCCGGCGTTGTTGCTGATGATGGTCAGGTCGCGGGCACCGGTGGCAATGAGGCCATCGATCAGCTCGGACGGCATGCCAGCCGTGCCGAAGCCACCGACCATGATGGTCGAACCGTCGGTGATCCCTTCCACCGCGCTGGCGATGGACTCGTACGTTTTATTGATCAAGGCGAGCTCCTGGTTGTTCCTGGAGTTGTGGTTGTCGGGCTGGCCGGAGCGCGTGAAGCGATGGGCCTGTCAGCACGTGATTTGGCTTGCTGACTTTCGCTATAGCGTGCCGCAAGATAGGGCAACAGTAGAGAGGGTTTGGCTGAATTTGTGCGATTATCGAACTGTTGTGCGATCTGCGAGCAGTTCTGGAGGCTATGTGCACCCGAGTGGTGGGAGCATCTGGCCGAGCAGATGGCGCGTTCCAACTGCCGGGCAGATATAGATGAGGAGCGCTTGATCATGGGTTACACGATCAAGTTGTTCTGGCGGGGGTAGATGACCCGGCGCCAGCCCGGTTCAAGAAGCTATCTTGCGCTGCGAAGAAGCGATAACTGCCTAATACAGTCGATTGCCTTACTGGCCTCTTCGCTGCGCAAGACTGCTCCTGCAAGGTGATGGGCAAGCCAGCCCGTGGAGCAGGACAATTGCGTGCTCAGGTCACTGCAAGGTGTCGGGCTTCAGGCTATCCGGCAATTGCCGAATAGCCGCCTCAAGCCGCGCGATCGGCCCAGCGAGTTGATCCGCTTCCTTGTCCTTGCCTTCACCTCTCAGGCGATCACACTCAACGCGCAGGTCTAGCAGATTCTTCTGCAGCTTTAGTGCAGAGGTTTTGAACGAGTCCATGCATTTCTCACGCTGTAGGCTTCCGTGCCGTTGTAGGAAAAATGGACCGTAGCAGCTCGAATTTGCCTGAGAAACTGATGTTTCATACAGGCAAGACTCATTGCCACGTCACTTCCTACAGATTGCGGTAAACAATCCTACAAACCGTGTTTCAGATCGTGTCCTCCCAAATAAGCTCAATCTACCGTATTGGCTGGGTTCAGGCGCTTTCGAGAGGCAGCGCACTGAACGCAGGTACTGCGCAAAGCTGGAGGCGTGTTTAGAAACTTCGTGTATCAATTGCCGGCCGCAGCGAGACGTGCTCAGTGTCAACCACTGCGGCTGAATCCAGCCCGGCGGCATCCGCGCATCGCATCTGATCCGCTTTTTTTCCATAAACCTGAATCTGTAACCGTATCAGCCCAAGCTCGACAATATGCCCATTCCCGCATCACAACTGTAGAGGTTCCAATGG
This sequence comes from Pseudomonas sp. YQ_5, assembly GCF_043103305.1. Taxonomy (NCBI): domain Bacteria; kingdom Pseudomonadati; phylum Pseudomonadota; class Gammaproteobacteria; order Pseudomonadales; family Pseudomonadaceae; genus Pseudomonas; species Pseudomonas sp. YQ_5. Next base: position 26,343 of record NZ_JBICJS010000096.1, read on the forward strand.
GCAAGCTGGCGCTGTTCCTGGGTGGTTTTCTGCTGCTGACCATTCTGATTGGTATTCTTGGCACCATTCCGCCAAGCTGAGTTCAACTGCGTTTTCCCCTGCGCGGCCCGTCCACTTCAAGCGACGGGCCCAATCTATTGGCAAATGGCCGGTAATCCATTGTCATTGCACTGCTGAATCAGCGGTAGGTGCACGTCATTCTCAAGGCAGGAGCGGATCGAGCGGCTCAAGTTGGCCGATTCGGCATTTCTGCTTGTGCGATAAGTCGTTCTTTACGCTGGGAATTCTGTCCACAAAAAACGTGGGTAGGTCTGTGGATAAAGTGCTGCAAGCCAGACCCGCGGCGGGCTCTGTTAAATTGAGCAGAAATTGAACAGTCGTTTCATGGCCTGTTTCAGCTAGGCGAGCCAGCTCGTCGCAGGGCTGCCAGCAAGTCACGTACCCGCGCCGGCAACTCGCCAGCAGGGTATACCGCGTGCATCTGTGGGTCCTGGCCGCTGCTGGATGTCAGGCGGTACTGTGGACACACCCGCACCAGGCGGCCGGCCTTGACCTGTGTTTCGCCGACCCAGGCGGCAAGGCGGGCGATGCCGGCGCCGGCCAGTGTGCTGTGGAATACCGCGCCTCCTGAGCCCAGGCGAAGCCTGGGCCTGGGGCGCAGGCTGGTGATCTGGCCATCGTGGCAGAAGTGCCAGGCCTTGAGGATGCGCGGCGCGGTATGCAGGATCAAGGTGTGTCCATTCAGGTCTTCCGGGTGTTGCGGTGTGCCAGCCAGGGCCAGATATGCCGGGCTTGCATACAGATGGCGCTGGTAGGGCCAAAGCGGGTAGCCAATCAGCTCGCTCGATTGCGGGAAGGCACCGCGCACCACGAAATCGAATCTACCTTGCAGCGGGTCGAGGGCTTCGTCGCTGTACTGGACGTCCAGGGTCACTTGGGGGTGGCAGCGGGAAAACTCGGCAAGCACCTGTGGTAGCACAAGCTCACCCAGCAGTTGCGGCGCGGCAAAGCGAATCCAGCCTTGGGCGCTGCCACTGAGCGCGGCCAGTTCATCGGCAGCATCGCGTTGCACATCCAGCAAGCGTTCGGCATGCGGTAGCAAGCGCTCGCCGGCCTCGGTCAGGGTTACGGCGTTGGCGTTGCGGTTGAGCAATTTGCTTCCCGCATTGTCTTCCAGGGTTTGTACCGCGCGTGTAACTGCACTGGGTGAACGACCCAGCGCGCGGGCGGCAGCAACGAAGCTGCGCTTGTGTGCGACGCTGACGAACGCCTGGATTTCCCGCAGCATGTCCAATGCCATTGCCTGCTCCTTGTTGCAGTTATCGCAATATGGCATTTCAACACAAGTGCGCCACTTTGATTAGCCTTGCAGGCGTCTTCACTGCCTGGAACCGCGTCATGATGGATATTGCTGTGCTTTCTGTGTTCGCCTTCGCCGCTGGGTTGATCGACGCCGCGGTGGGTGGCGGCGGGCTGATCCAGATCCCGGCCTTGTTCAACGTGTTGCCCACCGCGCAACCGGCGGCATTGCTCGGCAGCAACAAGCTGGCGTCCGTGTTCGGCACGGCTTTCGCGGCCCGCTCGTTTATCCGTAAAGTGACGCTGGATTGGGGGTTGATCGTGCCGGCGGCACTCAGTGCCTTTGTCATGTCGTTCGCGGGGGCCGCAACGGTGTCGCTGGTACCGCCCAGCGTGATGCGCCCGGCAGTGCTGGTGCTGATCGTGCTGATGGCTATCTACACCTTCTGCAAGAAGGACTTCGGCACCTTGCACAAACCTGCGCAGATCGGCCGCAAGGAGCAATGCCTGGCAGTGCTGATCGGCGGCGCTATCGGCTTCTACGATGGCCTGTTCGGCCCCGGCACCGGTAGCTTTCTGATCTTCCTGTTCATCCGCTTCTTTGCCCTGGACTTCCTGCACGCGTCGGCTTCGGCCAAGGTGGTGAACATTGCCACCAACCTGGCGGCGCTGGTGTTCTTCGTGCCGACCGGCAACGTGCTGTACGCCATCGCCTTGCCCATGGCGGTGTGTAACATTCTTGGCGCGCTGACCGGTACCTGGCTGGCGGTACGCAAGGGGGCCGGTTTTGTCCGCGGGCTGTTCCTGGTGCTGTTGTGTGTGCTGATCGCCAAGCTGTCGTGGGACTTGCTGGCTGGCTAGTTCAAATCACCAGGCGTTGTGCTTCGGCCTGTTCGACGCGGTTGCGGCCATGGGCCTTTGCCCGGTACAGAGCTTGGTCGGCACTCGCCAGCAGTTCCTCCAGGCCGGGGGCCGGCATGTTCGCGTTGCAGCCTGCCACACCGATACTCACGGTAATCTGCAGGCGCTGGTCGGCCTGCACCACGTGCAGGTCCTGTATGGCGCGGCGCAGGCGTTCGGCGGTGAATGCGGCCCGCTCTGGCGCAAGTCCCGGCAGCATGACAACGAATTCTTCGCCACCCAGGCGTGCTAACAGCTCGTCGTTGTGCAGCTGGTCCTGCAGGGTGCTGGCGAATTGGCGCAGCACCTGGTCACCGACTGCATGTCCGTGGGCATCGTTGATCGACTTGAAGTGGTCGATGTCCAGCATCATCAGGGTCAGAGGCAGCGCCTGGGCGTGCTGTTGACGGCTCTCCAGCAGCGCATTGGCGCGCTGCGTGAAGGCGCTGCGGGTGAGCGCACCGGTGAGGTGATCGACGGTGGCCTGGTGCGCCAGACGGGCCATGAGGCTACGGTTGGCCTGGCTGACGCAGGCCACCACCAGCGGCCCGAGCACCAGCATGGCGATGCCCAGGCGCGCCGACATCAGCGTGGTAACCCCTGGCTCGCTCTGCGGCACGCTGAAGTGCATGAGGTTTTGCGCCACGGCCACGATCAGCGTGCTGCCGGCCGTGAGCGTCAGCAATGAAACCAGGAACGGTGAGTAGGTCCAGGCACACCACAGCAACGCGGCAATCGGGAAGGCAATGGCCCCAGGGCCACCAAAGGCGATGCTGAATGCCAGCGAGGCCAGCAGCACCAGCAACGGCGCCAGGCGGATGGGCTGCGCGCCGCCGCGCATCAAGGCCCGCACCGAGGGCGCTGTAAGCAGCACCGGCAGCACCAGCACGCCGGTCGAGAACTGTTCGCTGAACCAGGCTAGCCAGGTGGCGCGCAACGACTGTTGGAACCACGGTGCGGCCATTGCCGCTGCCATGCTGGCCGCTACCGCGGCAGCGGCGGCGCAGGCGGCGAACACGCGGAGTACGCCATATGGGCTGCGCATGCGCCGGTGCATGCGTGGCAAGCGCGTCAGCAACTGCCAGAGGGTGACCACCACGCCAAGATTGCACAGGTTGAGCCACAGCGCCGGCACCCAAGCGCTGCCGCACAGCAGGTCGGCCCCAACCATGGCCAGCCACACCAGGCTGAAGCCCGTAAACGTGGCTTGACGGGGGTAGCGCAGGAGTACGCCGGCCAGCACCGCATTCACTGGCCAGAACAGCGACAGCGATTCGATCGGGCGTGCCAAAATACCGCCCAGGGTAAGGGCGAAGGTCACGCCAAGTACAACGACATAAGGCAACACGCGCGATTGGGCTGGAAAAACCATGAACTCGACCGGCAAGCGGAAACGAAATCCAGGACAACGCGATACAGCACCTGGGGCAATTACCCGCAGTGTGTTGGGTCAGGGTGGTTGATGTCAATCTGCCGCGATTGGCTGTGATAATGGCAAATTGCCTCTATTTCTGGTTACTTTCATCACAGTCCAAAGAACCACGGCACCATCACGACGGTAACCAGCATCACCAGCACGGTGAACGGTACGCCAATCTTGACGAAGTCAGCGAAGCGGTATTGCCCGGGCCCAAGCACCAGCGTGTTGACCGGTGATGACACCGGCGTCATGAACGCCGCCGACGCGGCCAGCGCTACGGTCATGGCGAACGGGTAGGGCGACATGCCCAGCTGCGCCGCAGTGCTGACAGCCACCGGAGCCATCAGTACTGCGGTGGCGGTGTTGGAAATGAACAGCCCGATCACTGCGGTGACGGCGAACAGGCAGGCAAGAATGGCGCTGGGGCCGGCACCACCCAGCACGTTTACCAGCGCACCCACCGCCAGGTCGATGCCGCCGGTTTTCTGCAGCGCCTGGGCGAAGGGCAGCATGCCGACGATCAGCACCAGGCTTTGCCAGTGGATGGCGCGGTAGGCACTGTTCATGTCGATGCAGCGGCCTGCGCCCATCAGCAGGCAGCCGATCAGCGCAGCAATGACATTGGGTACGGCGCCGCTAACCATTAGCCCGACCATCACTGCCAGGCTGAGTACTGCTTGCGGCGCGCGGGTGCGGGCTGGTGCGACCAGGTCGATCTCGGCGGGCAGGCTCAATACCAGGAAGTCTTTGGGCTTGCTTTGCAACTGGCGTACCGCCTTCCACGGGCCGACTACCAGCAGGGTGTCGCCCAGGCGCAGCTTTTCTTCCAGCAGTTGCTCTTCGATAGCGGCCTGATCGCGGCGCAGGCCGACCACGTTGAGGCCATAGCGGGTGCGAAACGCCAGTTCGAGGATGCACTTGCCGATCAACTGTGAGCCGGGCGGCAGCGAGACCTCAGCCATTCCCAAATCCTGGGACTGGTCGATGAAGTAGGCGGCCTTGAAGTGCAACGGCTCCAGTTGCATGGTTTGGCACAGGCTGCGCAGGTCGTCATGCTTGGCGAATAGGTCGAGCAGCAGCACGTCGCCCTGATGCAACACGGTGCCCGAGTCGGCAGCGATCACGCGGGTGGTGAACTTGTGCTGGCGCTCGATGCCGATCACGTTGGCGCCGTGTCTGGTGCGCAGTTCCAGTTCGCCGAGGTTGTGGCCGATCAGCGGCGAGTGAGGGCGAATGCGCAGGCGTCGTTCACGGCCGCTGAGCTTGTAGTCCAGTACCAGGTCCAGCAAGGTGCGGCGGCTTTCCACCCGGCCATCCTTGCGCACTTCACCGTTGAGCCAGTGCCGGGTCAGCAGCATGTAGCCAATGCCCAGCACCAGCACCACCAGGCCGAACGGGGTAAAGCTGAAGAAGCTGAACCCCGCTTCGCCATGGCGGACCAGCTCGCTGTGCACCACCACGTTGGGCGGTGTGGCGACCAGGCTGAGCATGCCACTGATGAGGCCGGCAAAAGCCAGTGGCATCATCAGGCGGCTGGGTGAAAGCTGCAGGCGTGCAGCGATGCTCAGTACCACCGGGATAAAAATGGCCACCACACCGGTGGAGCTCATGATCGATCCCAGCCCGGCCACCGCCACCATCAGCAGTACCAGCAGGCGTGCCTCGCTATTGCCGGCCCGCTCGCTCATCCATTCGCCGATGCGATAGGCAATGCCGGTGCGCACCAAGCCTTCGCCAATCACGAACAGGGCGGCGATCAGCACCACGTTGGGGTCGCTGAACCCGGCCAGGGCCTGTTCCACGGTAAGGATGCCGAGTAGTGGCAGGGCGAGAATCACCAGCAGCGCGACCACGTCCATGCGTGGGCGGTTGATGACGAACAGGGTAATCACGATGGCCAGCAGGCCGAGGACCCAGAGCAACTCATGGTTCATGGGGAGGGGGTGTTCCTTCACACGGGGACACGATAGACAGTAGCAGTCAGTGTGCCTGCTTGTAGTGAAGGGGGTGTTGATGTGCTGCAACAAAAAGGGCCGCTATGCGGCCCTCTGGTCACGGGGTCAGTGACGGTGGCGGCGGTGCTTCTTGCTGCCGCGGTTGTCGTCGCCCAGATGGTTGCCGAGGGCACCACCGGCTGCGCCGCCCAGGCCGGCACCCACGGTCGAACCGGTCCTGCCGCCTACTGCGCCGCCCAGCAGCGAGCCGCCGGCCGAGCCCAGGCCACCGCCGATGGCGGCTTCGGTGCGGTTGCCCTTGCGCGCACCGACAGCGCTACCGGCTGCGCCGCCAACGCCGGCACCGATGGCTGCGCCGGTCTTGCCGCCGAGCTGTTGACCAACAACGTTGCCCAGGACACCCCCCAGGCCGCCGCCAATGGCGGCAGTACCGTCACCGGCGAAAGCGCCCTGGCACAGCAGCAGGCCGAGGGCAAGGGAAGGCAGAGTCAGACGCATGATACGAACCTCAAAGGAATCATCAGGATAAGTCGCCGCGCAACGGGCGGCAGGTCAGGGCTGAAAGGACGCTTCAGCGGTAGTAGCGGTCACCGCGGTATTGCCGATCGTCATCGTCGTCGCGGTCATGGCGATGGTGGTGGCGATGGTCACGGTCGCGGTCACGCCAGCCGTCGTCATCATGGTAGCGATGGCTATGGCAGCCTGCGGTCAGCAGGACAACAGCAACCAGAGAAAGGCTTGCAAGACGCGTGAGCACGATATAGGTCCTTGATCCGCATAGGTTTACGGGGCACCTTTTAAGACTGGGGCCGATCGATTTGGTTTCCTGGGCGGGCAAAAAAATGTGCTTCACGCGATCAGCGCCAAGGCGTCCGCCTGAAAGAGCGGGCTGTGGCGCTGACCGGCATTGATCAGTCCTGGCGTATCAACGCTTTCCAAGCGTACCTGGTCGGCGGCAAGGTGCTCTGCAATGGCTTGCCTTGACCAGGGCGTGTTGAGTCAGGATGCCGGTTGAATCGCCAGCACCACGCCATTGGTGATCTGTACCAGCACGTAGTGCTTGCCCATGCGCACCCAGTGGCTTTCCTTTTCCGGTTCGGGCAGGCCTTTGGCTTTCCAGTCCTGGATGGCTTGGTCATCGCGTTTGTACTGGTCCGGGGCCTTGTCGCCGACGTTCAGTTCACGGTTGTGGGTTTCGGGGGCGGTGATGCTTTCTTCGCTCGAGGGGGCGGCGCTGACGCTCAGAGGCAGGCAAGGCAGGACGGCGAACAGCAGATAGTGCAGTTTCATGATGCGTTCCTTTTGGCGACATGTGTTATCTGCGACAGCGGCAAGTGCGTGGCAATTCACTCGGGATGCCTGCCAGTGCTAGAGTCGCCTTCTTTTTCGCGACCCCGAGGATGAAACATGCGTGCGATTCTGCCGTTGGCTGCGGTGCTGATGCTGGCCGGTTGCGCTTCTGCGACCATGGAAACCGCGCGTGGCGGCAAGCCGACTGCGCAGCTCGACTCGCACAAGGCACCAGCGCTGGTTGCCCAGTGCATCCAGTTCAGTTGGCAGGAAGAGAAGGTGTTCGGTGATGACGCCAGCGGCTACCTGGAACAGCGCAAGCAGGGCGGGTTCACCGTGTATACCCGTGAGGCCGAAGCGTTCGTGGACGTTTACCCGCAGTCGGGCGGAACGCGTGTGGATTACTACGCGAAGCAGAACGACGGCGTGGCCCTGCAACGCCGGGCTGCTGCTGCAACCTGCCTGTAACGGCTGGCGCCTGTGCTGGCTTTATCACCACTCCTGCAAGGGCCCGCCTATTCAGGGTAATGAGCAAGGCAGTTGTTGCCACAGCAGAGGGCGCGCAGGCTTTACACTTTTTATCAAGACAGCTGTGTTGCAGGGTGCGCGGTGACAGCTAGCATAAGGCGCTTCCACACAAGGACGATTCCATGGACCGCTCACTGCAACTCAACCGCATCAGCTGGGATGAGCGTGCCCCGTTGCACGCCGCTTCGAAGGACTATGAAGTCGAACGCCTGGTCCAGCAACACGGGCACTTGTCCGAAACCGTACGCTTCGACCTGCCACTGCTCGGCGACATCGACGGGCTTGAGACGGTCCATTTGCAGTGCCACATCGGCACCGACACCCTCTCGCTGGCGCGCCTTGGCGCCAAGGTTTGCGGCCTGGATTATTCCAAGGCTTCGCTGGCCGAGGCACGGGCTTTGGCCGAGCGTTGCGCGCTGCCCATCCAGTATGTCGAGTCTGACGTCTATGCCGCCGACAAGGTGCTGCCGGCGGGTACTTTCGACCTGGTCTACACCGGTATTGGCGCGCTCTGCTGGCTGCCCCGCATCGAGCCGTGGGCGCGCACCGTCGCGGCACTGCTGAAGCCAGGCGGGCGCTTGTTCCTTCGCGACGGGCACCCGATGCTGATGGCCGTCAACGAAGATCATCAGGACCGCCTGCAGCTCGAATATCCGTACTTCGAGCACGAATCGCCAACGGTGTGGCACACCGACCAGACCTACGTCGAAACCGAGCAGCGCCTGGCCCACACCGAAACCCACGAATGGAACCACGGCCTGGGCGAAGTGATCACTGCCTTGCTGGCCCACGGGCTGCAGCTGACAGCGCTGGTCGAGCACCAGAGCATCCCTTGGGAGGCGCTGCCGGGGCAGATGGTCAGGGGCGAAGACGGTGAATATCGCCTGCGCGAGCAGCCTGCACGCCTGCCCCTGAGCTACACCTTGGTCGCCGTCAAAGCCTGATCAGGACAGGAAGCCACCGTCGACATTGAGCGTGGTGCCGGTGGTGTAACTGGAGGCATCGCTGGCCAGGTACAGCACCGCGCCCGCCATTTCCTTGGGGTCGGCAACGCGCTTGAGCGGAATCTGCTGCAAGGCGGCGTTGAGGATGGCTTCGTTCTTCACCAGTGCCGAAGCGAACTTGGTGTCGGTCAGCCCCGGCAGTAGCGCGTTGCAGCGAATACCGAACGGCGCACACTCCTTGGCGAACACCTTGGTCATGTTGATGACCGCCGCCTTGGTCACCGAATAGATGCCTTGGAACAGCCCCGGTGAAACACCGTTGATCGACGCCACGTTGATGATGCTGCCGCCGCCGTTCTCACGCATCAGCTTGCCAGCCTCCACCGACATGAAGAAGTAGCCACGGATGTTCACGTCCACGGTCTTCTGGAACGCCCCTGGGTCAGTGTCCAGCACATTACAGAATTGCGGGTTGGTGGCAGCGTTGTTGACCAGCACATCCAGTCGCCCGAACTGTTCGCGAATGCCAGCGAACACCTGCTGAATCTGTTCCAGCTCACCAATGTGGCAGGCCACAGCCGTAGCCTTGCCGCCGGCCGCAATGATGGCATCGGCCACCTGCTGGCACCCTTCAAGCTTGCGGCTGGAAACGATCACATGGGCCCCTTGTTGCGCGAGCAAGTGGGCGATGGCCTCGCCGATGCCTCGGCTGGCGCCGGAAACAAAGGCAATCTTGCCGTCGAGGTCGAACAGGTGGGTCTTGGACATGCTGTTTTCCTTGTTATCCGTCGTCGTGGGCTGTGCTTAGAGGCTGGACTTGGAAATGACCTGCAAGGTCATTTGTTCCAGCAAGCGGTTCATGTGAATGAACTGGGCGAAACGCTTGTCCTGGGTCTGGCCATGGTAGTAGCGGTAGTAGATCTGCTGAACGATGCCTGCCAGGCGGAACAGGCCATAGCAATAGTAGTAATCGAAGTTGTCCAGGCGGATGCCGGCGCGCTCGGCGTAGTAATCGACGAACTGGCGACGGCTGAGCATGCCCGGCGCGTTGCTTGGCTGGCGGCGCATCAACTGCACTGGCGCCGGGTCGCCGGCTTCGATCCAGTAGGCCAGGGAGTTGCCCAGGTCCATGAGTGGGTCGCCCAGGGTGGCCATTTCCCAGTCCAGCACACCGATGATGCGCATGGGGTTGTCAGCATCCAGGATGACGTTGTCGAAACGGTAGTCGTTGTGCACGATGCCTGGGCGCGGGTGGTCGGCGGGCATTTTTTCGTGCAGCCAGGCGGTTACCGTTTCCCAGCGTGGCGCATCGGGTGTCAGGGCTTTTTCATAACGGCTGATCCAGCCCTCGATCTGGCGCTGCACGTAGCCCTCTGGCTTGCCCAGGTCGGCCAGGCCGCAGGCGGTGTAGTCCACCTGGTGCAGCTCGACCAGGCGGTCGATGAAGCTTTTGCACAGGGCTTCGGTCCGGCTGGCGTCCAGGTTCAGTTCGGCCGGGATGTCCGAGCGCAGGATGATGCCCTTGACCCGTTCCATCACATAGAACTCGCCGCCGATCAGGCCGGTGTCGGTGCAGTGTGCGTAGGCCTTGGGGCAGTAGGGGAAGCCGCTGTTCAGCTGGTTGAGGATGCGGAACTCGCGCCCCATGTCGTGGGCCGACTTGGCCTTTTGACCGAAGGGGGGGCGGCGCAGCACGAAGTCGCGGTCCGGGTAGCTGACCAGATAAGTGAGGTTGGAAGCGCCGCCAGGGAACTGGCTGATGCTCGGCAGGCCGTGCAGGCCGGGGATATTGGCTTTGAAGTAAGGGTCGATGACGGCCGCGTCGAGTTCTTCGCCGGGGCGTACCTGGGTGGACTGGTCGGTGAGCGTCATGCGTCTTCCTTATTCTCGATAGCAAGTACTATTGGGTAATCTAATGGTCCGCCAGGGTTGGAACAATCGTCCCATGTGCCAAATAGGTGAGGTTGTTGCTGGTGGATCACTGCACCGAATGCAGGGCAAAAAAAACCGAAGCCGTCAGGCTTCGGTTTTTCGATCATCCGGTATTCCCAGCCTCAGGACGGGAACAGCTCGCTGAGTTTCATCGACAGCATCATGTCGCCCTCAACCCGCAGCTTGCCGCCCATGAAGGCCTGCATGCCGTCGGTTTCGCCGCTGACGATACCTTTCAGGGTTTCGGCGTCCATCACCAGGGTGCAGTTGGCATCCGGGTTTTCGCCTTCCTGCAGGTCGCAGGTGCCGTCCTTGACGATCAGCGCGTAGTGCTTGTCTTCGTCGGTGATGTTGAAGCCGAACACCAGGTCCAGGCCGGCGGCAGCGGATGGGTTGAATTTCTCTTGCATCTTTTTGACGGCATCAGCTACGGAGGTCATGGCGCATTCCTTATAGAGTGATTTACACGTCCCCGCAGGGACACAACAAGCCGGGCTTATCGGTAGGTGACAAGCTCCGGCGCCCTCAACAGCTGCACATGGGCCTGGCTGTTGAAGGAAGCCAGTGCCACGTCGCGGCCGCGAAACTTCAGCTGGCTGAGCGACGTGTTGATGATCTGCCAGTTCAGCGCGAACGCCTGGCTGGGGGTAATACCGGTAACCAGGTGGAGCAGGGCGGCAATGGTGCCCCCCGAGGTGAAGATAGCAACATGATCGCCGCTGCCGGCGGTGTCCAGCACGCGTTGCAGCCCCCCTTGTACGCGTGACGTAAACGAATGCCAGGTTTCCAGGCCATTATCGGCATGCTCGCCATCGTGCCAGCGCTGCACCATCAACGCGAACAGACGCTGAAACTCGCTGCGGTGCTGTGCGGCATTGCGCAGCACATGCAGGGCATCGGGCTCTTCCGGCAGCAGGTCGGGCAACAGGGCACGGATCACACCGTCGGCATCGAACTCATTGAATGCCACGTCGGTCTCAACCGCCGGCACCGGGCAGCCGTTGGCGTGCAGCGCCTGCAGCGCCAGCCGCGCGGTATCCTGCTGGCGGCGCAGGTCGCCAGCCACGCAGCGGTCCAGCCGCACGCCCAACTGGGCCAGGTGTTCACCCAGAGCCTGGCTCTGGCGCACGCCCACGGGCGAGAGGACGTCGTAGTCATCGGCACCGAAGGAGGCTTGGCCATGTCGAATCAGGTAGAGATTGCCCACGAAAGGTTCCGGCCTGTTGGAGGTTGCTGCGAGGTTAGGATGCGGCTCACGGGCTGTCAACGAAAAAACATACAAGCGTTTGAAAGGGTTGTTTGAAAGGTGTTGCCAGCGTTTACACCCGCTGGCAGCACCACAGACGCAACGGTATGCTTGCAACAGTGACGCGCCGTAGTGGCGCAGGTATTTAAGGAGTCAACGTGGAGTTTCTTGCCGAATACGCAAGCTTTCTCGCCAAAACCGCCACCCTGGTCATCGCCATACTGGTGGTGCTGTCGGCCATCGCCGGGCTGCGTGGCAAAGGTCGGCGCAAATCGGGCGGGCAATTACAGGTCACCCGCCTGAACGATTTTTACAAGGACCTGCGTGAGCGTCTGGAGTCCGGCCTGCTCGACAAGGCCCAGCTCAAGGCCCTGCGCAAGCAGCAGGCGAAGGCAGAAAAGCAGCAGAAGAAGGGCAAGGCCGAGGACAAGAGCCGGGTATTCGTGCTGGACTTCGATGGCGACATCAAAGCCTCGGCCACCGAAAGCCTGCGCAACGAAATCACCGCACTGCTGACGCTCGCCACCGCGCGTGACGAAGTGGTACTGCGCCTGGAAAGCGGCGGTGGCCTGGTGCACAGTTACGGCTTGGCTGCATCGCAACTGGCGCGTATTCGTCAAGCCGGCATCCCGTTGACCGTGTGCATCGACAAGGTGGCTGCCAGCGGTGGGTACATGATGGCCTGCATCGGCGAGAAGATCGTCAGTGCCCCATTCGCCGTACTGGGGTCTATTGGCGTGGTGGCGCAGTTGCCCAACGTCAACCGCCTGCTGAAAAAGCACGACATCGACTTCGAAGTGCTGACTGCTGGTGAATACAAGCGCACCCTGACCGTCTTTGGCGAAAACACCGAGAAGGGCCGGGAGAAGTTTCAGGAAGACCTGGACATCACTCACCAGTTGTTCAAGGATTTCGTCTCCCGCTATCGTCCGCAGTTGCACATCGACGAAGTGGCCACTGGCGAAGTCTGGCTGGGCGTGGCCGCCTTGAATCGCAAGCTGGTTGACGAGTTGCAGACCAGTGACGAGTACCTGAGCGAACGCGCACGCAACGCCAACCTGTTCCACTTGCACTATGCCGAACGCAAGAGCCTGCAGGAGCGTATTGGCATGGCCGCCAGCGGTACAGTGGAGAACGCGGTGGTAGGCTTGTGGAGTAAACTCAGCCGCCTGCGCTAACACCTTGAACCCGTTGAAATTTTTTTTCGTTCAGGGGGTTGCAAGGTTAAAAGAATGAAGACATAATGGCGCCCATCGAAACGCAGCAAACTTTGAAAAAGGTTCAGCGTTTCAAGGAGATAGCAAAGCGCAAGCAGCTAGATCCGACCTTTGAGGCCGAGTAGCAAAGTGGTTATGCTCCGGATTGCAAATCCGTCTACGCCGGTTCGATTCCGACCTCGGCCTCCACCATTCGAAAGCCCCGCAGATTAACGTCTGCGGGGTTTTTCTTTGTGGGTCGAAAAAAGCCACGAGTTCCGAAACTTTCGGGGTGGAGTTCTGAAACTTCAGCCTTTCGAGGGCTTTGCGATAGGTCCGACGCGCCGGTAATCATGCTCAGTAATTCCCTCTTTCGAGTGGCCCGGCAGTACGCTTGCCTCGCTAAGGTCGTTGATCTCTGATGCGGCCTTCGGTCGGATATCGCGGAACTGGATGAAGAACGGCGAAAGGTGCTGGCTGGTGTGTCGCGTGACCTTATCGAGCAGCAGGCTTAGGTTGTTCCTCACTCCTTTCATTTCCAGGACGATCCTCAGTCGCTTACCGGTCTTACCCCGAGGTTTCGATCAGTGATTGGGTGATTGCTGAGCGTGGTGAGGCGGCAGAAACCCTGTCGTTCTCCTACGTCAGCGGCCCTTACCAGGCCCGGCGCCTGGCCAACATTGAGTTGCGCCGCCGGGCCTGTGGAGCGCAACGAGGCCGATTGTCTTAGAACTTGAAGCCATCATGAGAAAACGAGTTCAGTTCTGTGCGTTCAAAAATAATGAGAACAGCTCGGACTGAGATTTAATGCCGAGTTTGCTGTACATGTGCTTGCGATGGACCTTCACAGTCTCTGCGGAAATCGCCAGCTTGCGCGCGATCTCCTTGTTCGAGCAGCCGCTAAGCATAAGCCGGCCAACTTCCAGTTCACGGGCGGAAAGCGGCGTATCCAACTGCTGGTCAGTAGAGTCCAGCCAGCTCTGCCAGCTGGGTGCCGGCGACGTGTTCTGCTCCAGCGCTTCCCGCTCGAATGCCATGCGCTGACGCATCAGGGCGGCAACCCAGGACTGGATGAGAGTGAGTAGGGCGGTCTGCTCTGCACTGAAGAGACACTCACTTCCCAGCGAGAGGCTGAGGGTGCGCTCCGTGTCGAGCTGGACGTTGATATGTGCTTCGTCGGCAACGACATTGAGGCGGAAGTAGCGTTGGTAATAGTCGGTTTGCTCGAAGCACTCCGGCGCCACGTCGGCTAGCCAAAACAAACCGCTCTGCGGTGCTTCCCGGTTGGCGAGATAAAAGGGGTCGAGCAGATACAGGCCTTTGAGGTAGTCCTGAAAAAGCGGATCTGGCCCGCCATCCTTGCCTGGGCATTCTGCGAGCACCTGCGGGCGACCATTGCTGAATATCAGTACGACCCAACTGTCCACCGGAATGTATCTATCCAGTTGACGCACCAGAGCCAGCCAGAAATTAGGGCGGTCAAGTGCCTCGATTAGTCTGCCGATGGCCTGGTGCCAGGCCATGTCCTGCAGTGTAATGCTCCCGTTTCTACCCATACGGGGTTACCCCATCGAAGTAATTACTTTCCGTTTTATGGCTCTCCATACTTCGTTTCAGCCCTGGCGGGTGCTGTTCAGTTTGGCGATTGAGCCAACATACACGTGAAAGGATCACCGATGAAGATTGAACTTGTACAACTCTCCGGTCGCGATGGCGATACCGCTTATAACCTGGAACGTACATTGCAGGCCATCGCTACCTGCGCCGTGGATACCGATCTGCTGATTTTCCCAGAGACCCAGCTGATGGGATTTGCCTGCGCCCAACAGCTCGCCGAAATCGCCGAGCCCGTTAACGGGCCGAGTGTGCAGGCCGTGCAACGCGCCGTACACGAACGAAACGTCTCAGCGGTGATTGGTCTGGCTGAGAACGACTCCGGCACCGTTTACAACACCTCCTTGCTGGTCACCCCGCAAGGGATCGCATTGAGTTATCGCAAAACTCACCTTTGGCCGTCGGAGCGCGGATTGTTCCAACAAGGAGACCGCTATGTCACCGCACTGTGGAAGGGCATCCGTGTCGGTATCCTGATTTGCTACGACATTGAGTTTCCGGAAAGTGCTCGGGCGCTCGGCCAACTCGGCGCCGAGCTCATATTGGTCACTAACGGTAACATGGATCCTTACGGCCCTGTCCACCGCACTGCAATCATGGCTCGCGCTCAGGAAAACCAGGCATTCGCGGTGATGGTCAATCGGGTGGGCGACGGCGACGAAGGGCTCGTTTTTGCCGGCGGCAGCGCCGCTATCGATCCCTTCGGGCGCACGCTGTTCGAAGCGGGCCGCGCAGAGTGTCGGCAGGTGGTGGAATTAGATCTCGACCTGCTGCGCACCGCCCGCCACGAATATGACTACCTCAGTGACCGCCGCTTGTTCCTGACCGGCGAGCAGAGTGAGCATGATGATAGTCGACGTGAACTCCTGATCCCCTGAATCAGTTGTGGGGCGCAACTGCAACACAACGATTGTTCCGTCTTAACGCCTGTTTCGACCCTGCCACAACAGTAATTCACAAACTAGCAGGAGCAGTGCTCGTGTCTCTGGACTCAGCGCTAACGCTCCGGAGCATCCCCATGAAACGGATTCGTTACATGCAATTCGCGCTGGTCTCTCTGTTCAGTTTTGGCCTGGTTTGCGCCGAGGCCGGTGACGCTCAAAAGCCAAGTGTCCATATCTACAACTGGTATGACTACATTGCCCCGAACACGGTGAAAGACTTCCAGAAAGAAGCAGGCGTCAGCGCGGTGTACGACGTGTTCGACAACAGTGAGGTCATGCAAAGCAAACTGATGGCTGGCCGCAGTGGTTATGACGTTGTGGTTGCCAGTGCCGACCTGCTACCGAACCTGATCAAAGCCGGCGTGCTGAAAAGACTGGATCGCTCGAAGTTACCCAACTGGTCCCATCTCGATCCCGACGTCCTCGCCAAGTTGCAGAGCAATGATCCCGGAAACAGCTACGCTGCCCCTTATTTGTGGGGGACCACTGGCATCGGCTATGACGCGGACAAGGTTAAGTCACTACTCGGCCCCGATGCGCCAGTCAATTCCTGGGACTTGATTTTCAAGGAAGAAAATCTAGCCAAACTCCGTCAATGCGGTGTGGCCATGCTGGACGCGCCTGGCGAGGTTATTCCTATCGCACTGCACTACCTTGGACTGCCATACAACAGCCATAACCCGGACGATTACAAAAAAGCTCAGGAACTGCTGTTGAAGCTGCGCCCCCATATTGCCTACTTCGATTCTTCCAAGTTCATCTCTGATCTCGCCAATGGCAACGTCTGCGTTGTGCTGGGCTGGGCGGGCGGTGTCTCCGACGCGCAGAAAGCCTCCGAGCTGGCTGGCAACCATCGAAACCTTGTCTACAGCATTCCACGCGAAGGTGCCCCGGTGTGGGTGGAAAGTATGGTGCAGCTCAACGATGCGCCGAACCCGGAGCAAGGGTTGGCCTTCATCAACTACATGTTGCGCCCCGAAGTCATTGCTGAGTCATCCAACTACCTGAGCTATCCGAACGCGAACAAGGATGCCACTGCGCTTGTAGAGAAGAAGATCCGCGACAATCCTGGGGTATATCCGTCCAAGGATGTGCTGTCCACGCTTTTCCCCCTGGAGCCACTGCCGCTGAAGCTGGAGCGCATTCGGACCCGTGCGTGGAACACAGTCAAGACCGGCAATTAATTGGCAGACCCGGTTCTGCTGATGATTGACCAAACCCCAGTCATGAAACAAACCAAAACAAGAGCGAGAGATCATGAAAGACACGATGAAGCCACGTGCCCGTGACCTGAATATTCAGTTCGGCCAACTGCAACCCGGTCCCCTCAACGCCATCACCGATGTGCCGGGCGTTCGGGTCGGTCACAGCAATGTGCGAGGACGCACCGCCAACGGCCGCGACATCCTGACTGGGGTAACAATCATCGAGCCGCGTGTCGGTTCCACCAGCCAGCAACCGTGCTTTGCCGGCGTCCATGTGTTGAACGGCAACGGCGACGCAACGGGTCTGGAGTGGATTCGCGAAGCGGGTCTTTTGACCAGTCCCATCGCCTTCACCAACACCCACAGCCTGGGTGTGGTGCGCGATGCACTGATTGTGCTGGACCGTGAACAACAACCGGATGACGGCCGTATCTACTGGAACATGCCGGTGGTGCTGGAGACCTATGACGGGCTGCTCAACGACATCAACGGTTTTCATGTGAAGCACGAGCATGTGGCCGAAGCCCTGAGTAATGCTGTAATTGGGCCCGTTATCGAGGGCGCGGTCGGTGGTGGCAGCGGCATGATCTGCCACGAGTTCAAGGGCGGTATCGGCACTGCATCGCGGCGCCTGAGTAGCACTCAGGGCAGTTGGACTGTTGGCGCCATTGTCCAGGCGAACCACGGCATCCGTAACGAACTGCGCGTCGACGGCTATCCGGTGGGACGCTACATGGAACAGGCTGACTCCCCGTTCCTCAAGGCTTCGCTACCGCACCCGGGCATGGGTTCGATAGTCGTTTGCCTGGCCACCGATGCGCCGTTGCTGCCACACCAATGTACGCGCCTGGCACAACGCGCCAGCATCGGTCTCGCCCGCACCGGTGGAGGTAACGAAGACCACAGCGGTGACATTTTCGTCGCCTTCTCCACCGGTAATCATGTGCCGCCAGCAGCTTACGAAAGTAAGCGCGCGCCGACCACCGACAACCTTAGCATGGTCAACAACGACCATATCAGCGAGTTGTTTCTTGCCGCCACCGAAGCGGTGGAAGAAGCCATCATCAACGCCTTACTAGCCGCTGACACCGCCGAAGGCAACGGCCATGCAGTACCGGGACTGGATTGTGAGACGCTGCTCAAAGCCTTGCATCAGGCCGGCTGGCCGGGAGCGGCGAACGGTTAACTGATCTCTTCGCATGGCCGCCGGAGCTTCACGACAAGCGCTGAGTCTCTGGCGGGGCTGCTGAATAGCCGATTGTCCGATTCAGCTCACAGATGAGTCAGACGAATTTGCGTAAAACTGCACGTTCGCTATGGTGGCAATAAACCACCTGACTACAACTAAAGTCGTAGGAGCGCCTCATGAGAATACGCGGTGATGTTTTCTGGGCCTGGGCTGACCCGACGCTTCATCACCGAACTCACGACGAGACACTCGACGATGGGACATGCATTGATGTTCAGACGCGACTGTCGCGGACAGGCAAAACGCAGATGTTCATCGGGGTGTATGCCCCTGGTGGCATGGCTATCCTTGAAGAGGCCTTCGATTCTCGCCCTGGCGAGTCGATGACCAGGGCGCTGGCGTGGGGCGTTGGCCGGGCCCGGCGTGTCGCCGCTGAAGGTGCGCCTGCCGCAGACTTTCTGGCGGCCTCGAAATAGCGGCCAGGCGCGCAGCGCCGGAGGTCGAGCGGCGACTTACCGTCATCAGCGAAGACGCAGTGCATGAAATCCCTGCGTCGCCACACTTCCAGCCATCCGTCAGAGTGGGCATCATCAGCCTCGCCCGTCATCCTCGCTGGCCAGCGCCCTCACTTTTGGATTTTTTCATCAAGGAGCCGACATAGCGCACCGTGTTTTCCAGGGCTTGTGTCATGTCGGGATGCGTAAACTGGTACCTGCGCTCCAATTGCCTGCTGTTTCCCATGTCGAAGCGCTGCGTCTGAATAAAGTTCAATGACTCGGCGCTGATCGCCAAGCGGGTCGCCAGTCCCGGAATCGTCAATATTGACCTGAGCAACCCTATGGGTATATGGCGGCGGGGTGCCTTGACCTTTAGCGTGTCTGCGATCTGCAGCAGCATTCCCTGCAAGTTCGGTGTTCGCTCATACAGCGCCAGAACTTGCCGGTTGGCCATGGAGGGGTCGAACGCCACGCAAGTTATCATTTTCACCAGATAATCGACGCTGACTAATGGCAACCAGTGGCTGGCGGAGCCGGGAATAGCTTTGAACCGGCCTTGTGCCAGATTGCGAATGAGTTCGGCAAGCGGTTGTCCGTCCAGGATGTGCCCATTCTCGCTGTGGCCGCACACCGTAGCAGGGTGAACAATCGTGTAATCCGCATCCGCGTCTTGCATATAGCGGATGACTGCAAAATGGGACTCGAGTTTGCTGCCTTCGTAGCCGCCTACACGGGCGTAGACCGCGGGCCAGTTTGTGTTTTCAGGGCACTGAATATCAACCCCGATACTGGCAAGGTGGTTGAGGTTTTGCAGCATGAAGCCGCCTACCATGAGCAATCGGATGCGCTGGCCGGCCGCAAGCCTGGCCACTCTCAAAGCACCTTGGACATTGACTGTGCGGGCGCGCTCTGGTGTCAGCCCCCAGGAAAATTCCGCCGCGAGATGGAAAAATACAGCGGCCGAAGTGACGCGTTCTTTGTCTGATTCGCTGAGGCCAAGCCCCTCCTGGCTGATATCGCCTTCAACGGCATGGATATACTCAGGGTTACCCCCCAGTTGGCCTACCTGCTCCTTGAGGCGCTCGATGTTGCCGGGGCTGCGCATCAGCACCCAGGTCTTGTGCCCTTGCGCAGTAAGACCGGCCAGCAAGTGTTGCCCCACAAAGCCGCTGCCGCCGGTGACAAAGCATTCCGCACTCATGTTTGAACCCTTGTTTGGATGATGGGCGCAGGCTAAGGTGTAGAGTCTGCTCTACAGTCAAGGGTTTTTAACGTGAATATTGGAGAGTTGGAGCGCCGGAGTGGGCTCAGCCGCCATGCATTGCGCTATTACGAACAGCTCGGGCTTATCGAGCCACACCGACAAGCCAACAACTACCGCAGTTACAGTGAACAGACCGTTGTTGACTTGGCCTTCATACAAAGCGCCCAGAGCGGGGGCTTTTCACTTGCTGAGATCAGGGACATCCTTGCGGCCAGGCGGGGTAACACGATCGACTGCGCGCAAGGCGCCGCCTTGGTCGCCGCCAAGATGGCCGAGATTCAAACGAAGATCACCACGCTACAAGCCGCTTATGTTTTTCTGGACGCGGAGCGTGCGAAGCTTGAAGCCAGTGCAATTGCCAATGGGCAGATGATTCCTTGACGTCCTGTCCATGACCCTTTTCGATCGAGCATCAGCCTTCAGGTAAGGTTACACCGCAGATAAACTCATGCGTCCCCAAGCGGTGCGAGCCGAATTCCACCACGTAGCCATCTCCTCTGCGCTGCGCCTCTGCCATGGCCGTTTTCTGGTCAGCATAAACGTCGACGAAATGCCATGGATGTCGGTCTCTCAGGACCCCCCATCCGATTACCCAGCCTTCCCGCGAAGGGTCCGGCGGCAGGTTCTTCGCCAAGCTTCGAATGGACATACCTAGCTCCTCAATATGCACAGGCTCGCCATTGCAGGTTGAGCACTTTTGTTGAACCACAGCTTGCAGGCGTTGGTCTTCAGCATGAAGGATGGGTGATATTTCCAGGTTTACTCATCAAATATTGAAATGTTCGCGGTCTATGGTTGAACGCAAGCCAATTCCAGCAGCAAGGGAGTCAGGAAATGGATTATTCCAGCATGGTTGAATCGTTGGACAAGATGTTGAAAGCCACGGCTGCAACCAAAGGCTGCCTCCAGCCTTCAGATACAGAGTGTCACCCATACCTGCGTAGCCACTCATCCGCGACGTCACCCATGGTTGATGGGGTGCCACTTTTGATCCAAAGCATGAATCCTCGGTCGAACTTGAATGCCGCCCCGCACTCGCTGAGCAGAAACTGACGAACCTTCTGCGTATTGCGGTAATGCTCGTCCAGTGGAGTTGTACGGGTGATCGGCCCGGCGTGCCAGTCTACGGTCATGGTCTGTTCCTTTGACAATTGAGAAAGCAGAAAGCCCGAAGATGTCATCTACGGGCTTTGCTGTGATTCCAAATGGCCTGGCTCGGCCTGTCAGCCTTCGAACTGGATTACCATCCGGCCTTTGATCTTGCCCTCCAGCATCTCGTCAAAGATCTGGTTGATATCCTCGATCGGGCGCAGCGTCACCTTGGGCACCACTTTGCCTTCAGCGGCGAACTGGAAGGCTTCCTGCAGGTCCTGGCGTGTACCTACCAGCGAGCCCACTACTTCGATCCCATCAAGCACCAGGCGGGGAATATTCAGGTCCATGGACTCCGACGGAAGCCCGACGGCCACCAGTCGCCCGCCGGCGCGCAAGGCATCGACGGCCGAGTTGAACGCGCCTTTGGCCACGGCAGTCACGACGGCAGCATGTGCGCCACCGGTCTTGGCCTGGATGACCTTCGCGGCGTCTTCGTTGAGCGGGTTGACGACCAGATCCGCGCCCATCTCGCTGGCGAAGCGCAGTTGCTCTTCGTTGACGTCGATGGCGATCACTTTGGCGTTGAACACATTCTTGGCATATTGCAGGGCCAGGTTGCCCAAGCCGCCGAGCCCGTAGATGGCGATCCATTGGCCGGGGCGGACGTTGGAGATTTTCACTGCCTTGTAGGTCGTGACGCCGGCGCAGGTAATGCTGCTGGCGGCAGCGGAGTCGAGGCCGTCGGGCACTTTAACCGAGTAGTCGGCCTTGACGATGCAGGCCTCGGCCATGCCGCCGTCCACGGTGTAACCGGAATTCTTCACGTCGCGGCACAGGGTTTCGTTGCCGCTGTTGCAATATTCGCAATGTCCGCAACCCTGGTAGAACCAGGCAACGCTGGCTCGGTCGCCTGGCTTGAGCGAGGTGACGCCCGGGCCAACTTCCTGGACCACGCCAATACCTTCGTGGCCCAGTACTACACCGGTCTTGTCACCAAAGTCGCCATTTTTCACGTGCAGGTCGGTGTGGCACACACCGCAGCACTGCATCTTCAGCAGCGCTTCGCCGTGTTCGAGAGGGCGCAGGGTTTTCTCTACCACGTCCACGCGACGGCCTGGTGCAACGACAGCAGCTTTCATAAGAGCCTCCGTGTCTATCCGATGTGAGCTTGGGGTATCGCCGGGACAGCATAGACCTTGCCTGCCCAGGCAAAACTGCTTCAGGTCATGGTCGTGGTGGACGCGCCCATAAAATGCCTGCGTATGCCTGACTGGCATGTGCGGAAAAAAAGAAAAGCCCGCGGCAATGATGCGGCGGGCTGCAAGAACGTACGGAGCAGGGTCAGTGTGCCAATCCGGATGTCGGCATTTCGTGAAGAACCATAAAAAAGCCCGCCATGAAAGGCGGGCAAAAGACGTTTGAAGGGAGAGCTTGCAGGCTGCGCCGTGCCGGTTAACCCAGGATTAAGCGACAACGCATTGACCCGGCACCCTGATCAGCCTATACAGGCCTGCCATTATCCCAGGAGCCAGCATGCGCGACGAAGACGACCTGCACGAACCCGAGCACGATCACCTGCTCGACCACGAATTCCTCTACGACGACGTGGCGCCCGAGGCAGATGCCCAGGGCGCCGAGGATGAAGTGGAGGAGGACGAAGAAACGCTGGACGACCTCGATGACGAAGAGCGCGATCACCCAGCCTGGTTCGACGATTGCGACGACTGACTCAGCGACCATCCACCGAGAACCGGCCGGGCCCGCTTACCGCCAGCAACAGCAGGCCGCCCATGATGCTGAGGTTTTTCAGAAACTGGGTCATGTTGGCGCTGCGCTCGGGGTCGACCATGTTCCAGAACGGGTGGCCAAGCAACGCGGTGCCCAGCACGAACAGTGCGAACAGGAACGCCAGCGGTCGCGTGTAGAAACCGAGGATCAACAGGATTGCGACGACAAACTCCATAATGACGGCAATCCCTGCCGCCAGCATCGGTGCAGGGGCGCCGAGTGAGGTCATATAGCCTACCGTGCCATCGAAGCCGGTCAGCTTGGCCCAGCCGGACAAGACGAACAGGATCATCAGCAGTATGCGGGCGATCAGGATAATGATGTCGCGTTGACCATCGAACAGGGAGTAGCGCATGGCGGCGTTCCAGTGGACGAGTACAAGCTCCACTTTAGCAGCTGCGCAAGACATTGCCGTCAGGCAGCAAAAAGGCGCCGCAAGGGCGCCTTTTCAACGAAGTTTGGTGCGAGTGGCGGGACTCGAACCCGCAAGGCTCACGCCGACAGATTTTAAGTCTGCTGTGTATACCAATTCCACCACACTCGCACGCTTGAAGGGGTCGCAACGACCAGCTCGCTTCTAAGCAGAAGGGCTTCGCAATCAAGCGCGCTTTATAACCCATTGTTATAGTTGAGTCAACTGCAGCACCTATGATCAACAGATAGAGGGGTCGATCAAACGGGCAATTGACACCTTGCCATCATCACGCAACTGTTGCCCGGTAAATGGCCCCGTGGGTGTTCCGCAATGACGCAGGGTGGAGTTGGCGAAGACATGGTGCGTCCACGGTTGTTCTGGCGGCTGCTGTTCGCGCAGGTGCTCGTGCTGGGTGCTTTTCTTTACATCAGCCTGATCAGCCTGGGCGGGTATCTGCTGTTGCTGGGCTTCGATGCAGAGCACTCACAGCAGCAGCGTATGTTGGCCCTGGCCGGCGGTGGTATGATCATGCTGCTTAGCCTGTGGTTGCTGAAAGTGGCCATGCCACGGCGCATCGGCCCGGTGCTGTCCGAGCCGGAACGCTGACTGCCTGTAGTGGTTCAACTGTCTACTGGCAGACACTCCGGGCTACGTTCATTTCCTCCCTCCTGCTGTGCCAGTGGAGTTTGCATGGTTCCAGCTGACTGTCTCGAATCTCCCGTCATGCCTGCCCATCGTTATGAACAGCTGGTTCAGTCGGTGGTGGATTATGCCATCTACATGCTCGACCCCTCCGGCCATGTGGTGTCGTGGAACGCCGGCGCGCAACGGATCAAGGGTTACCGTGGCGATGAAGTGATCGGCAAGCACTTTTCGTTGTTCTTCACCCCACAGGATTGTGCGGATGGCCGCCCCGATCAGTTGCTGCGCCAGGCGCTGGAGCAGGGTGTGGCGCAGGACGAAGGCTGGCGGGTGCGCAAGGACGGCACGCAGTTCTGGGCCCTGGCTGCACTGGATGTGATCCGTGATGAAAATGGCCAGATCATAGGCCTGGCCAAGGTGACACGCGATATCACTGACCGTCGCGAGTCGGCGCTGCAGCTGGACGCAGTGCGCGCCCAGCTGTTCCAGGCGCAGAAGCTTGAAGCCCTCGGCCAGTTGACCGGTGGTCTGGCGCACGACTTCAACAACATGTTGACCATCATCATCAGCTCGGCGCGCCTGGCGCTGGCCACCCAGGACCCGGCACGCGCCCAGCGCATGTTGCAGCACATCCTCGATGCCAGCCAGCGCGGCACCGAACTGACCCAGCAACTGCTCAGCTTTGCCCGGCACCGCAAGCTCGATGTGTCCAGCGTTGCCCCTTCAGACTTGGTTACCGCTACGCGTGGCCTGCTTGAGCATGCTTTGCCAAGCTCAATTGACTTGGAGGTATTGCTGCAACCGGACCTGCCGCTGATCGAGGTGGATGCCGGGCAACTGCAGATGGTGTTGCTCAACCTGTTGTTCAATGCCCGTGACGCCATCGAGGGGCATGGCCGGATCAGCCTGACTGTCGATGTGGTCGAGCTGCTCGGCGAAGTTGAAGGGCTCAAGGGCAGCTTCGTGCGCTTCAAGGTGGAAGACAGCGGCGAAGGTATACCCACAGAAATACTGCCGCGTATCTTCGAGCCGTTTTTCACCACCAAGCCTTTTGGCAAGGGTACCGGCCTGGGGCTTAGCCAGGTCTATGGTTTCGCCCGGCAAAGCGGCGGCGCCATTTGTGTCGATAGTGAGCCTGGCCGGGGAACTTGCATGCAACTGTACTTGCCAATGTATCAGGACCAGACGGATAGCCCACTCGACAGGTAGACAACATGGCACAGGCACTGAAGCGGCTGGTAACGGGGATCGACGGGCTCGACGCGTTGCTCAAGGGTGGCCTGGTAGCTGGCGCCTCCTACATTATCCAGGGGCCACCGGGGGCTGGTAAGACCATCCTCGCCAATCAGTTGGCCTGCGGCCATGTGCGGGGCGGTGGTCGGGTGCTGGTGGCCACCTTGCTGAGCGAGTCGCATGAACGCTTGTTCCAGTACCTGTCCACGCTGGACTTCTTCGATCCGGCGCTGGTCGGCGACCAAATCCAGTTCGTCAGTGCCTTTGATACCCTTGAGCAGGACGGGCTGGATGCGGTGGTGCGGTTATTGCGTCAGGAAATCGCCCGGCAACAGGCCAGCCTGCTGATCGTCGACGGTGTGCTCAATGCCCGGGTACGTGCGGAAACCGCGCTGGATACCAAAAAGTTCGTCTCTGAACTGCAGGGGCATGCAGCCTTCGCCGGCTGCACCGTTCTGCTGTTGACCAGTGCCCGGCTGGACGAAGGCAGCCCGGAACACACCATGGTCGATGGCGTGATCGAACTGGGTGAGCAACTGGTGGGCAGCCGCGCCGTGCGCCATGTTCAGTTGCGCAAGACCCGTGGCAGTGGCGCGTTGTCGGGGCGTCACGAATGCCTTATCGATGAGTCCGGCATGCAGGTCTATCCTCGCCTGGAAGCCTTGTTCAGCCACCCCAGCCAGTTGGGCAGCGGCACCTTGGCGCGCGTCAGCAGCGGTGTGCCAACCTTCGATGAAATGCTTGGCGGTGGCTTGGCCACTGGGTCAGTCAGCCTGTTGATGGGGCCTTCGGGAAGTGGCAAGACGTCATTGGGCCTGGCCTTTCTCGGTGCCAGCACCCCGCAGGCGCCGGGGTTGCATTTCGGTTTTTACGAAACGCCCGAACGTCTGCGCAGCAAGGCCGCTTCGCTCGGTTACGATTTTGCCGCGATGGAGCAGGGTGGTAGCTTGCAACTGTGCTGGCAGCCGACCACCGAGGGCTTGCTGGACCAGGTTGGCGCGCGGCTGCTGGAGCGTGTGGCGGCGCAGGGCAGCAAGCGCGTGGTGATCGACAGCCTTGGTGCATTCAGCCGGCTGGCAATTGACTCGACGCGGCTCAATGCGTTTTTCCGCGCGCTGGCGGGTGAGTTGCGCGCGCGCGATGTCAGTGTGATGCTGACCTGGGAGATGCGCGACATCTTCGGCGCGGAAATCAGCGCCCCCGCACCGGACCTGTCGAGTATCGTCGACAACCTTATGCTGATGCGCTTTGTCGAACTGGACTCGCAACTACGGCGCATGCTGTCGGTCCTCAAAGTACGTGACAGCCACCATGACCCGGCCTTGCACGAGCTGCTGATCGGGCCGCAAGGCATTACCTTGCTCAAGGCGTTCGAAGGTGCCTGCGGTGTGCTTTCGGGAACGCCGACGCCGCAGGAGAGCGGGTGACGGACGAGCTGATGAACACCATCCTGATTGTCGATGACGAATACCTGATCGCCGATATCCTCGGGTTTGCCCTGGAGGACGAAGGTTTTCTGGTGGAAAAGGCGAGCAATGGCTGCAAAGCACTGGAGGCGTTAAAGGAAAAACGCGTGCAGCTGGTGATTACCGACTACATGATGCCGCTACTCAACGGTGAGGAGTTGGCGCGTGCCATCCGCGAGGACCCGGCGTTAAGCGAGTTGCCGGTCATCCTCATGAGCGGCGCACAGGCCAGCCAACGATGCCCGGCCCTGTTTGCCGCAATATTCGACAAGCCGTTCGACATGGATGAGATGATCGCCACTGTGCATCAGTTGCTGGGCACCTGAGACTGGCGGTCGAGCGCATCCATGCCCCTCGGGGGGAGGCTCAGTGGGAGTCTTCGTGCTTCTCCGGCGCCGGGCTACCGGCCTGGATGCGTTTGAAGATCTCTTCTCGATGGACCTGAACATCTTTCGGTGCATCGATACCAATCCTCACCTGCATCCCTTTGACGCCCAGAATGGTGACTTTGATGTCATCGTTGATGACGATGCTTTCGCCAACCTTACGGGTGAGTATCAGCATGTAGTTCTCCTTGGTGATATAAAAATCCGCAGGGCTAGTTGCCCCGGCGGCGGGAGCTTGTCCCTCTTCCTTCTCATTAAAGACGCTTTCGGCGGATATTAATTCCCCGACAGACAAATTCTGTTGCGTGTCTTCAGTTGCAGGTGCCAAAGCAAACCGTCAACGGTTTGTCGGCCAAGGCGCTCGCTGCCAAGAATAGGGGGGTTGGCGGCTAATGGGAAATTTCTTCGCATCATGGGCTGAATAGACAAGCTTAATGGTCCTCCTGTTCCTCGAGAGCCTGAAGAAACAACAGCAAGGCCACTTCCTCCGGGTCCAGGCCTTTGCGCACACGGTTTTTCGGCAAATTGGCCAGGCGCCCCAACGTATAGTGCTCCAGGACTGCCGGGTGGATGTAGCAGCGCCTGCACACTGCCGGCGTATTGCCCAGGCGCGTGGCTACCTGACGGACTATCGCGGCGACCTGGCGTTTGGCTTCACTCTCCGGCTCCCAGGCCAAGGGCCTCAGCAGGTGCAATGCCAGGCTGCTGCCGGCCCAGGTGCGATAGTCCTTGGCGGTGAAGTCGGCGCCGGTCAACTGCTGCAAAAACTGATTGACCTCGCTGGAGCCGACACTATGGCGCTGGCCGTTTTCATCCAGGTACTGAAATAGCGCCTGTCCGGGCAGTTCCATGCAGCGTTTGAGCAAGTTGGCCAGGCGCCGATCGTTGAGGGTGACGTTGTGTTCGACGCCGCGCTTGCCGCGGAACTGGAAGCGAATGTTGCTGCCTTTGACCTGCACATGGCGATTGCGCAGGGTGGTCAGTCCATACGACTTGTTATCGCGCAGGTAGCGCTGGTTGCCAATCCGAATCAGGGTGTGGTCCAGCAGGCTCACTACCAGCGCCATTACCTTTTCCCGGTCCAGCCCTGGCCGCGCGAGGTGGGCTTCCAGCTGTGCGCGCAGCTTTGGCAGGGCCTGGGCGAACGCAAGCATGCGCCCGTATTTGTGCTGGTCGCGCAGTTCGCGCCACTGCGCATGGTAGCGGTACTGCTTGCGGCCACGGGCATCGCGGCCAGTGGCTTGCAGGTGGCCTTGCGGATCGGCGCAGATCCACACATCGGTGTAGGCCGGGGGAATCACCAGTGCGGCGATGCGCGAGAGGGTGTCGCTGTCGCGTACCCGTTGGCCATCGGCATCCAGATAGATGAAACGGTCGCGCCAGCGCCGACGGGTCAGGCCCGGCTGGCTGTCGTCAACGTAGTGCAGGGTGCGCGGCAGGGGGCAGTCGGGCATGGGCTGCAGGCCTCGATCGGGTCACAGCTCAATGGACAATACGCGCGCGAAGGATGCTCAACCCAAAAGGGCCACCGACTTGATCTGGGCGAACAGTACCTGCCCTGTGTGCAAGCCGAGCTGGTCTGCCGAGAAGCGGGTGATGCGTGCAAGCAGGGCATTGCCTCCGGCATCCAGGCTGACCAGCACATGCGCCGGGTTGGCCGCCGGGCGGCTCTCGCGCACACGTACCGGCAGGCGGTTGAGGATGCTCGATGCGCTGTCCGCCGCCAGTGCCAGGCTGACGTCCCGGGCCTGCACCTTGACGCGCAAGGTGCTGCCCATCACCTGTGCCGCGTGGGTGATGCGCAGCAGCGGCCCGCTGCTGCCGGGCAGGCGCAGGTCAAGCAGGCCGTAGTGCGAGTCGTGCCCTACCACCATACCCTCGAACACTACCCCGGCATCGTCGCCCTGGGCCAGCGACAGGTCGAGGCGAGCCAGGGTTTCGCCGATCGGGCCGCTGGCGATCGCCCGGCCTTGTTCCAGCAACACCAGGTGGTCGGCCAGCCGCGCGACTTCATCCTGGGCGTGACTGACATAAATCAGCGGGATGTCCAGTTCGTCATGCAGGCGCTCCAGGAAGGGCAGTATCTCGCGCTTGCGCGGGCCGTCGAGGGCTGCCAGCGGCTCGTCCATCAACAACAACCGTGGGCTGCTGAGCAGGGCGCGGGCAATACCCACCCGCTGCGCCTCGCCACCAGACAGGGTTGCCGGGCGGCGGTCCAGCAAGTGGCCGATACCCAGCAGTTGGCAAGCCTGGTCGAGGCTGACCTTGCGTTCAGCGGGCGCTACCCGGCGCCAGCCGAACGCAAGGTTGCCGCGCACCGACAGGTGCGGGAACAGGCTGGCCTCCTGGAACACATAGCCCACCGGACGCAGGTGCGGTGCCTGGAAGTGGCCACGGGTGCTGTCTTCCCAGACTTCGCCGTTGACCTCGATATAGGCGCTAGCGGCCCGTTCCAGCCCGGCCAGGCAGCGCAGGCAGCTGGTCTTGCCGGAGCCAGAATGGCCGAACAGCGCGCTGATGCCGCGCCCGGGCAGGTGCAGGTCGACGTCCAGGGTAAAGTCGTCGCGCGCCAGTTTCAGGCGCGCCACAATCGATGCGGTCATTTCAGCTCCAGCCAGTTTTGCCGCGGCGTCCAGCGTACAGCAGAAGCAGCACCAGGAAAGAGAACACCAGCATGGCACCGGCCAGCCAGTGGGCTTGCGAGTACTCCATGGCTTCGACGTGATCGAAAATTTGCACTGAAACCACGCGGGTCTTGTCGGGGATGTTGCCACCGATCATCAGTACGACGCCAAACTCGCCGACCGTGTGGGCAAAGCCGAGGATGCTGGCAGTGACGAAACCAGGGCGGGCCAGCGGCAGCACCACATGAACGAAAGTGTCCCATGGGCTGGCGCGCAGGGTGGCGGCGACTTCCAGGGGCCGCTGGCCGATTGCGCCAAAGGCATTCTGCAGTGGTTGTACCACGAACGGCAGGGAGTACACCGTCGAGCCAATCACCAGGCCTGTGAAGCTGAACACCACAGTGCCCAGGCCCAGCGCCTGGGTGGCCTGCCCGAGCCAGCCGTGCGGGCCAAGGGCGATCAACAGGTAAAAGCCGATCACCGTAGGTGGCAGTACCAGCGGCAGTGCCACTACCGCACCCACCGGCCCGCGCAGCCATGAGCGCGTGCGCGCGAGCCACCAGGCGACGGGTGTGCCGATAACCAGCAGGATCAGTGTGGTCAGGCTGGCCAGTTTTACGGTCAGCCAGATGGCACCCAGGTCACTGGCATCCAGTGGCATCAGCGTTCATAACCATAGGATTTGATCACCGCTGCGGCTTTCGGGCCTTTGAGGTATTCGACCAGTGCCTTGGCGGCCGCATTGTCCTTGCCTTTGTTGAGGATGACAGCGTCCTGGCGGATCGGGTCGTGCAGGTCGGACGGCACGATCCAGGCCGAGCCATTGGCCACCTTGCCATCCCTGTAGATCTGCGACAGGGCGACGAAGCCCAGCTCGGCGTTGCCGGTGGAGACGAACTGGAAGGCCTGGGTGATGTTCTGGCCTTCGACGATCTTGCCTTTGGTGGCCTCGGTGAGCTTCAGCCTGTCCAGTACCTGCGTGGCGGCCAGGCCGTAAGGAGCAGCTTTCGGGTTGGCGATGGACAGGTGTTTATATGCGTTCTTCTTCAGCACTTCACCCTTGGCGTCTACGTAGCCTTCCTTCGCAGACCACAGGGCCAGGGTGCCGATGGCGTAGGTAAAGCGCGAACCGGGTACGGTTTCCTTTTCTGCTTCAAGCTTCTTGGGGGTGGTGTCGTCAGCGGCGAGGAACACGTCGAACGGAGCACCATGCTTGATCTGCGCATAGAACTGCCCGGTGGCGCCATAGGCCGCGACCAGTTTGTGGCCAGTGTCTTTTTCGAAGGCCTTGGCGATGGCCTGGACAGGAGCTGTGAAGTTGGCTGCGACCGCGACCTGGACTTCGTCGGCCCAGGCCGTGTTGAGGGCCAGCAGGCTGAGCAGGGCTGTGAAGGTCAACTGGGGTGAGCGCAAGCGCATGAAGACAGATCCTTGAGGTTATCGTTATAGCCATAACTATATAGCGATAAACCAGTTGCCGTGAAGAGGCCTAGCCTGCCTGTCAGAATGCCTGGTGACCGATCACTGCCAGTGCCTTCCCGGCGATCTCCCGGGTCAGCTCACCTGCTGGCATGTGCCGCCCCAGCCGCAATGCCTGCCCCGACCAAAGATTACTGAAGTCACTATTACCCTGCGGGTCGGTGATCGCCCGTAAAGGCATCAATGCCCCACCCGCCAGCGGAAAGCGCGGTGCAAGTTCGCTCATCGGCCCTAGCTCGCGCATGATGCGATTGTTGATGCCGCGCGCCGGGCGGCCGGTAAACAGGTTGGTCAGCGCGGTGTCGCTGGCAGGCGCGCTGTCCAGCGCCCGGCGATGCGCTGGCGACACCTTGGCCTCGGGGCAGAACAGGTAAGCCGTGCCGATCTGCACTGCCGAGGCGCCCAGGGCCAGTGCCGCCAACAGCCCGCGGTGGTCGCCGATACCACCGGCGGCAATCACCGGCACGCCGACGGCATCGGCCACCTGCGGTACCAGAGCGAAGGTGCCTATCTGGCTGGTGATGTCATCGCTGAGGAACATGCCGCGATGGCCACCGGCTTCATAACCCATGGCGATGATCGCGTCGCAGCCATTGCGCTCCAGCCAGACCGCTTCTTCCACGGTCGTGGCGCTGGACAGTACCTTGGCACCGCTGGCCTTTACCCGCTGCAGCAGCTCTGCCTTGGGCAGACCGAAGTGGAAGCTCACCACCTCCGGGCGCAAGGCTTCGACCAGTTGGCAGCTCTGCTCGTCGAAAGGCGCGCGGTTGGACACCGGGGTGGGCGCTGCGAAATCGGCGCCCACTTCGCTGTAATAGGGCTCAAGTGCCTGCTTCCAGCGTGCATCGCGTTCGGCATCGGGCGCTGGTGGCTGGTGGCAGAAGAAGTTCAGGTTCAACGGGTGCCCCGGGCAGCCAGCGCGGAATGCGGCGATCTCGGCGCGCACCTGTTCGCCGCTGAGCATGGCGCAGGGCAGGGCGCCCAGGCCACCTGCCAGGCCCACGGCAATGGCCATGGCTGAGCCGGTGGCCCCCGCCATGG
Source organism: Pseudomonas sp. YQ_5 (assembly GCF_043103305.1). NCBI lineage: Bacteria > Pseudomonadati > Pseudomonadota > Gammaproteobacteria > Pseudomonadales > Pseudomonadaceae > Pseudomonas > Pseudomonas sp. YQ_5. Next base: position 57,935 of record NZ_JBICJS010000096.1, read on the forward strand.
GGGCCTGCAGAATGGGCAGCTCGATGCCCAGCAGATCGAGGATACGGCGGTCGGGCCAATGGCTCATGCGATTCTCCTTGCGTGGGGCGAGCGGTGCGGCGGGGGCTTGCGGCGAGTCTTACAGGGCCTTGCTGACCTGAATGTCGCTGATTTTGTCGGCGTCTTCGCCGTGGATCTTGCGCAGGGCCTCGAGGGCTTGCTCTTGCGAGGCATCGGGCATCAACGCGAAATCCCAGCGACGCTGGCCGTCGAGCTTGTATTTGATGACGTACTTGATGGTCTGGGTCATGGTGGCCTTATCTGAGTTTCGACGACGAGCGACGGATGATCTTGATCTTGTGGGTCAGGGTTGGCTTGCGGGTGACCGAGATCGGGCGAGTGGTCACGGTATCGATGGTGATGTTCCAGAAGCCGGTGCTGGGTACGGTTATCTTCGCCGGAAACTTCTCGAAATGGCCGCCGTGGTAAGTATGACGGCCGCCGTTCTTGAAGCTGCGGAAGTTGGCGTCGTTCATCAGGCGGATATTGCAGCGCTGGGAGCACTCGATGACGACGATATCGTCCTCGTTGAGGTGCTCGCGCTGGTGTACGAATTTCATGTGATGCTCCGCAAGGTTTGGATCTGCAAAAGCAAAAGATACCACGATGTGCCGTTACACTGCCGCGCTGATCACCAGGCGTGGATAATTCTGCCAAAGCAGGGAGCAAAACCGCCTGGATGTGGTCGAAGCGAATTCTTGAAGGCAGAGGTGCTGCAAATGAAGTGGATGGTGGCGGCGTTGTCGGTGGCGCTGGGTGGCTGCGTGAGTGTCGCGGAGCTGGAACAATCGCATGAAACGCTGGATGTGATCTCTGGCAAGAGCCCGCGTGCCTATGCCGATTGCGTAAAGCAGAAGCTGGCCGATACGCGTGACCCGCTGACCGAAGAGCAGCGTGGTGACGGCCTGCGGCTGATCGTACCGCAGAAAATCGCATCAAGTGCTGGCCCAGCGGCGCTGGTGGATATCGACAAGCGGGGCAGCGGCAGCAGCATCAAACTGCACGAGCGGCTGAATAACTTCCCGCTGCGCCTTGGGGATGTGCGCACTGCCGCAACCGAATGCATCTCCGGAAGTTGATCTGAGGCAACGGGTCTTCTTTTCTCTGCTTATATGTTTTAAGCCTAAACATATAACAAAAGAAAAGGAGATTCATGATGACACCGTTGAGACGCGTGATGATCGGCAGCCTGCTGATCCTGGTTTGGCCCACGGCACATGCCGCTGACGGTCAGAAGGTCTTCACCCAGGGGGGAGCCAACCCCGCTGCCATGGCCTGCCTTGGTTGCCATGGCCCGGATGGCAAGGGCATTGCCGCTGCCGGCTTTCCACGGTTGGCCGGGCTTCCGGCCGGTTACCTTGCCAAGCAGTTGCATGACTGGCGCAACGGCAGCCGCAAGCAGCCAGTGATGGAGCCCTTGGCCAAGGCCTTGAGCGACGATGAAATCAAGGCCGTCAGTACCTACCTGGCCAGCCTGCCGGCAGCGCCCGCTGGCGACCTGCGCCGGCAGCAGATTGCCAATGACCCTGCCACCCGCATGGCCCTGTACGGCGACTGGAGTCGGCAGATTCCTGGCTGCGTGCAATGCCATGGGCCGGGAGGCGGCGGGGTGGGCGAACACTTCCCGCCCTTGGCCGGCCAGCCCGCCAGTTACCTGGTGGCACAGCTCAACGCCTGGCGTGACGGCAGCCGCAGCAATGACCCCAATCAGCTGATGGTCGGCGTGGCCAAGGCCATGACCGATGAGGAGGTCAAGGCCGTTGCCGAGTTCTTCGCTCGCCCCGCCAGCCAGGAGGTCACGCCATGAAAACCATGATTCCAGTCTTGTTGCTGCTGACCGTGGGCAGCGCCCAGGCCACGCCGATCGCCATGGAAGACCAGTCGCAGTTGAAGGTTCCCGCTGTGCAGGCGGCACCGCAGTTCGTGCCGCCCGCAGAGAGTGAATTGCCCGATAATGCCTTTGGCAAGATGGTGCGTGAAGGCCATGCCTTGTTTGTCGATACCCGCCGATTGATGCCCGAGGCTGTGGGCAATGGCATGAACTGCAGTAACTGCCACCTCGATCAGGGGCGGTTGGCGCATTCGGCGCCGCTGTGGGGCGCCTACCCGATGTACCCGGCGTATCGCAAGAAAAATGACAAGGTCAACACCTTCGCTGAGCGTATCCAGGGGTGTTTCCAGTTCAGTATGAACGGCAAGCCACCGGCCGCTGACAGCCCGCAGATGACGGCATTGGCAGTGTATTCATACTGGCTGTCGACCAAGGCACCGACCGGTGTGGAGATTGCCGGGCGTGGTTATCCGGAGGTGGCACAACCCAAGGGCGGTTATGACTTCAAGCGCGGCCAGCAGGTTTACCGCGAACAATGCGCGATTTGCCATGGCGATAACGGTGAAGGGCAAAAGGTCGCAGGCGAGTACGTAATGCCGCCGCTTTGGGGCAAGGACTCCTATAACTGGGGGGCTGGCATGCACCGCATCAACACCGCTGCGTCGTTCATCAAGTACAACATGCCGCTGGGCAAGCCAGGCAGCCTAAGCGACCAGCAGGCCTGGGACGTGGCGGCGTGGATCAACCGCCACGAGCGGCCACAGGACCCGCGGCTGGTGGAAGGATCCATCGAGAAAACGCGGGTGAAGTTTCATGCCAATGATGGGGTGAACCTGTATGGTCAGCAGGTCGATGGGGTGCTGATCGGACAAGGGACGGGGAGTTGATGTAAGTCTTAGGCGGCCTCTTTGCGGATGAACCCGTCGACGAGGCCGCCACAGGCACGCTGATTTGCCTGTCATCCAACGGTCATGTATGACAGCAATATTCACGATCCCCCGGAACTATCTACACTGGGATATCTCTATGATGGCAATGGTCGTTATCGGGGGGCATTGTAAGGTGACTGCCGCCTGATTAGACTGCGCCGAATTCCACAGGCCTAGCCTCTTGTAAGGACGTATATGATCAAAAAATGCTTGTTCCCGGCAGCCGGCTACGGCACTCGCTTCCTGCCTGCTACCAAAGCCATGCCCAAGGAAATGCTGCCGGTGGTCAACAAGCCACTGATCCAGTATGGCGTTGAAGAAGCATTGGATGCTGGTCTGAACGAGATCTCCATCGTTACCGGGCGCGGCAAGCGGGCCCTGGAAGACCACTTCGACATCAGCTACGAGCTGGAGAACCAGATCAAGGGCACCGACAAGGAAAAATACCTGGTCGGTATCCGTCGTCTGCTCGACGAGTGCTCGTTCTCGTACACGCGCCAGACCGAAATGAAAGGCCTCGGTCACGCCATCCTCACTGGCCGCCCACTGATCGGCGACGAGCCGTTCGCGGTGGTGCTGGCGGACGACCTGTGCGTCAACCCGGAAGGTGACGGCGTGCTGACGCAGATGGTCAAGCTGTACAAACAGTACCGCTGCTCGATCGTCGCCATCCAGGAAGTCGACCCGCAGGAAACCAACAAGTATGGTGTGATCGCCGGTGAAATGATCCGCGACGACATTTTCCGTGTGACCAACATGGTCGAAAAACCGGCTCCGGAAGACGCGCCTTCGAACCTGGCGATCATCGGCCGTTACATCCTGACCCCGGATATCTTCGACATCATCGCCAATACCAAACCAGGCAAAGGCGGTGAAATCCAGATCACCGATGCCCTGCTGCAGCAGGCCAAAGATGGCTGCGTGATTGCCTATAAGTTCAAAGGCAAGCGTTTCGACTGCGGTGGTGCCGAAGGCTACATCGACGCGACCAACTTCTGCTTCGAGAACTACTACAAGACTGGCAAGGCTTACTGACAAGCCCTGCTGGCCTCAAAGCCATCCTTCGGGGTGGCTTTTTTGTTTGCTGCGGCCAACGGCGGTATGCTGGACGCCTGCCTAGGAGAGTGAATACATGGCCTTCGATTTTGATCTGTTCGTGATTGGCGCCGGGTCCGGTGGTGTACGCGCAGCGCGTTTTGCTGCCGGTTTTGGCGCCAAAGTGGCAGTGGCTGAAAGCCGCTACCTGGGGGGGACCTGCGTCAACGTCGGTTGTGTGCCGAAAAAGCTGCTGGTGTACGGCGCGCACGTTGCCGACGAGCTGGAGCAGGCCGCAGGTTACGGCTGGACGTTGGAAGAGGGGCATTTCGACTGGGGCACCCTGATTGCCAACAAGAATCGGGAAATCGAGCGCCTTAACGGTATCTACCGTAACCTGCTGGTCAACAGCGGGGTGACCCTGTTGCAGGGCCACGCGCGTCTGACGGGTGCCAATGAAGTGGAAGTGGACGGTCAGCGCTACACCGCCGAGCACATTCTCATCGCTACCGGTGGCTGGCCGCAGGTACCGGACATCCCCGGCAAGGAACTGGCCATCACCTCCAACGAAGCCTTCTACCTCAAGAGCCTGCCGCGCCGCGTGCTGGTGGTAGGCGGGGGGTATATCGCCGTCGAATTTGCCGGCATCTTCCAGGGCCTGGGTGCCGACACCTCACTGCTGTACCGTGGCGACCTGTTCCTGCGCGGCTTCGATGGCTCGGTGCGCACCCACCTGAAGGAAGAGCTGGAAAAGCGCGGCCTCGACTTGCAGTTCAACGCCGACATCCAGCGCATCGACAAGCTCGAAGATGGCCGCCTCAAGGCCACGCTCAAGGACGGCCGCGAGCTGGTAGCCGACTGTGTGTTCTATGCCACTGGCCGGCGCCCGATGCTGGACAATCTGGGCCTGGAAAACACCGGCGTCGAGCTGGATGCGCGCGGCTACATCCGGGTTGATGAGCAGTACCAGACCACCGCGCCCTCGATACTTGCCATTGGCGATGTGATCGGCCGTGTGCAGTTGACTCCAGTAGCCTTGGCTGAAGGCATGGCCGTGGCGCGGCGCCTGTTCAAACCCGAGCAATACCGCCCGGTGGATTACCAGAACATCCCCACTGCGGTGTTCAGCCAGCCGCCAATCGGTACCGTGGGCCTGACCGAAGAGCAGGCGCTGGAGGCCGGGCACAAGGTGCAGGTATTCGAAAGCCGCTTCCGAGCCATGAAACTGACCCTGACCGACATTCAGGAAAAGACCCTGATGAAGTTGGTGGTGGACGCCGAGACCGACAAGGTATTGGGCTGCCACATGGTCGGTCCTGACGCTGGCGAGATCATTCAGGGCCTGGGCATTGCGCTTAAAGCCGGTGCGACCAAGCAGCAGTTCGACGAAACCATCGGCGTGCACCCGACGGCGGCTGAAGAGTTCGTGACCATGCGCACAGTCACCCGCTGATAACGCGGAGCCTGCTGTACAGCCTGTAGAAGCAGCCTTGTGCTGCGATGGGGCCCTTGTTCGGGCCTCTTTGCAGCAAAAAGGCTGTTACAGGGATGTGTACAGGGCCGGATCAATACACCCACACTTCGACCCGCCGGTTGCGCAGCCGGCCTTGCTCCAGTTCATTCCCGGCCACTGGCAATTCATCGCCCATCCCGGTCACCTGCAGCACCTCCACCCCTCCGCGCGCGAGTTCGCGGCGCACCGCTTGCGCGCGCAGGCGGGAGAGCAGGGCTGCGCGCCCGGGGGTTTCCTTGGGGTCGCCGAACCCCACCAGCACTGCCTTGCCCTGTAGCTTCCCGGCCTGGCGCAGGTACTCTGCCACCCGCTGCACATCGCGCAGGGCCTTGTTGTCCAGGCTGGCGCTTCCTTCCTGGAAGCGGAAGTTCACACTCAGGCGCTGCGCTTGCTGGGCCAAGGTACGATAGCGCGGTGGCATGTCACGTTGGGGGGCGACAGACAGGGCCTTGACCTGCTGCGAAACGAAACCCTGCCGGGCGATGATCGCCTGGCCGGCCGGGCTCTGAGCGAAATCGGCCAGGGCCTTGGCCTGAGGCTTGGGGTTGGCTGGCAGGTAAAAGTACAGGCGCCGCGAGAGCGGGTAGTCCTCGCTGGCCACCCGTGCGCGCTCCGGCAGCATGGCCGGCGCGTCGCCCTCGGCCACCGCGAGCACCTTGGCCCCGTGTACGGCGGCCAGGCTGCTGAAACCGATGGCCTGGCGGTCGTTACCCACGCGCTCCGCCAGTTCGTCGCTGGACTCGAAGCGCCTGGCTTTGGCCGAAAGCTCGCCGTGCTGAGGTTCCAGCACCAGTGCCTTGAAGGTCTCGAAAGTCCCGGAACGGTCGTCTCGGGCATACAGGTGAATGGCCCCGCCCGGTATGCCCAGTTGTTCCCAGCGCTGGATCTGCCCGGAAAAAATTTGCGCCAGTTGCCGAGTGTTCAGTTGGGGAATTGGGTTGTCGGGGTGGACGAAGACTGCGACGCCGTCGAGGCCGATCACGTGTTCGGCGCCTGCTGCGCGCAGGTCACCCAGCGCCTGCAACTGGCGGACTTCACTGTCGTTGATCGGCCGCGAGGCAGCGGCCAGGTCCGCTTCGCCACGGCCCAGCGCGACAAAGCCGGTGCTTGAGCCGTGGGCGGCAATGTCGATGCGCAAGGGCCGGCCGTGCTCGTCGCGGGCGGTAATCACCCACTCGTTGGCAACCTTGCCCGGCTGTTGTTCGATGGCTGTGGCCTGCTGCGCGCGCAATTGCCCCTGTACCAGCGCCGGCAGCAAGGCCGCGCCGATGGTGTTGGAGCCTTGCACGCGCAGGTGCAGGGGCTCAGCCAAGGTCGCGAGTGGTAGCAGGGTGAGCAGCAAGACAAGCAGGCGGAGCATGCCGGGTGGCCTGTGGCATAGAGTTGGCCGGCAGATTACGACAATGGCGTGATGATAATGTGACGGGGCGTACGCCTCCAATCGTGCAGCGCCTGCCAGGTCGAGCACCGCGCGGACGGTGCTCGATCTGGCAGGCGCTGCAACGCAGAAGAGCGTTAATGCGCCCCGGCCGACTTGCTCAGGTCACTCTCGGCCCATTCGGTATAAATGCAAGCGTCGGCCACTGCCCAGCGCACCTTCACGTTGTCGCCCGGCTGCATCGGCATGCCCGCCGCCGACAGTGCCTTCACGGTCAACTCGGTACCCCCTGCAGTTACCACATGGCAGGTCTGGCTTTCACCCAGGAACAGCACTTCACCAACCTTGGCACTGACCTCGTTCCAACCCGCCGGCAGCGGCTCGCGCGTGGCCTGCTCAGCGGTCAGGGCCACGGCTTTTTCCGGGCGCACCATGATCAGTGCATCCTGCGAGGCGGTCAGCCCCGGGGTCAAGCGAATGGCCACTGGCTGGCCTTCGAAGCTGCCCGCGCCGTTGCTGCTGGCCTTGATCCGCAGGAAGTTGGAGTTGCCCAGGAACGATGCGACAAAGGCATTCGGTGGGTTCTGGTACAGGTCGTAACCGGTGCCCAGGCCGACGATCTTGCCGTGGCTGAAAATGGCGATGCGCTGGGACAGGCGCATGGCTTCTTCCTGGTCGTGGGTGACATAGACGATGGTGATGCCCAGGCGGCGATGCAACTGGCGCAGTTCGTCCTGCAGGTCTTCACGCAGTTTCTTGTCCAGCGCGCCGAGCGGCTCGTCCATCAGCAGGATACGTGGTTCGTACACCAGCGCCCGGGCAATCGCCACGCGCTGCTGCTGGCCGCCCGACATTTGCGAGGGTTTGCGGTGGGCGAACTGTTCCAGTTGCACCAGCTTGAGCATGGCGTCGACGCGCTTGGCGGTTTCGGCAGCGCCGAGTTTGCGAATGGCCAGTGGGAAGGCGATGTTGTCACGCACATTCAGGTGCGGGAACAGCGAGTACCGTTGGAACACCATGCCGATGTCACGCTTGTGCGGTGGCACGTTGACCAGCGACTGGCCGTCGACCAGGATCTCGCCGCTGCTCGGTGTTTCGAAGCCGGCCAGCATCGACAGGGTGGTGGACTTGCCCGACCCGCTGGAACCGAGGAAGGTCAGGAACTCGCCGTCCTGGATCTCCAGGTCGAGGTTGTCCACGGCGGTGAAGTCGCCGTAGTGCTTGTTCAGGCCGCGCAGGCTGACCAGGGCCTTGCCGTGCGCGTTGTCTTTGATCACTGCACTCATTGTTGTTATCTCCGCGCGCTCAGGCGTTGGTTTCGGTGCGCCGGCGCAAGGCGGCGGCAATGAACATGACAAGCAGCGACAGGCCAATCAGCAGGGTCGAGGCCACGGCGATCACCGGGCTGAGGTCCTGGCGCAGGGTGGTCCACATCTTCACTGGCAGGGTCTGCAGGTCGGGGCTGGCCATCATCACGCTCAGCACCACTTCATCCCATGACACCAGGAAGGCGAACAGGCCACCGGCGATCATGCCGGGGCGAATGGCCGGGAAGGTCACCTTGAAGATGGCCTGCAGGCGCGAGGCGCCGCAGATCACCGCGGCATCCTCTATCGACTGGTCGAACAGTTTCAGCGAGTTGATGATCGAGATGATGGTGAACGGCAGGGCGACGATCACGTGGCTGACCACGAACGCAAACAGCGTGCCGGTATAGCCAAGCTTGAGGAACAGCGCGTACACCGCCACGGCAATGATCACCAGCGGTACGATCATCGGCATGGTGAAGAGCCCGTACAGCAGCTCGCGGCCCGGGAAGCGGCCACGCACGAGGGCGAACGCGGTGGGCAGGCCCAGCAGCACGGCGGCGACCGTGGTCAGCATGGCCACCTTCAGGCTGGCCAGCGCGGCCTCCATCCACTCCGGGTTGGAAAAGAACTGGCCGTACCACTTGAAGGTCCAGCCCGGTGGCGGGAACACCAGCCACTGTGACGAGCCGAATGACAGCAACACGATGAACACCACCGGCAGCAGCAGGAAGGCCGCGATGACCCCGGTGGTCAGGTACAGGCCCGTACGCAGCGGGCGGCCCATGGCATTGGGAGACAGGAGCATGGCGGTTTACCTCGCGTTGCCAACCGGGGATTCCGGCTGCAGCTTCAGGTACAGGTAGAAGAGCACCAGGGTGATCGCTACCAGGAGTGCGGCGGCGGCGCTGGCCAGGCCCCAGTTGAGGAACGACTGCACCTGCTGGATGATGAATTCGGGCAGCATCATGTTCTGCGCACCCCCCAGCAGCGCCGGGGTGACGTAGTAACCGAGCGACATCACGAACACCATCAGTGCCCCGGAGAACAGCCCCGACCGGCACAGCGGCAGAAACACCTTCCAGAAGTTGGTCCACGGGCTGGCGCCACAGATCGAACCTGCCTGCAGCACCATCGGGTCGATGGCGTGCATGGTCGCCTGCAGTGGCAGCACGATGAACGGGATCATGATGTAGCTCATGCCGATCACCACGCCGGTGAGGTTGTGCACCATTTCCAGCGGGGCATCGATGATGCCCATGGCCATCAACGCCTTGTTGATCACCCCCGAGCCTTGCAGCAGCACCAGCCACGAGTAGGTGCGCGCCAGCAGGCTGGTCCACATCGACAACAGCACGATGTTCAGCAGCCAGCGGCCCCAGCCCTTGGGCACCAGGGTGATCGCCCAGGCCAGCGGGAAGCCCAGCAGCACGCTGATCAGGGTAACCACGCCGGCCACCGAAAAGGTGTTGAACAGCACGCGCGCGTAGGCCGAGTTGGCAAACAGCTGCTCGTAATTACCCAGCCCCGGGGTGGGTTCCAGCACCCCGCGCAGCAACAGGCCGATCAGTGGCGCGAAGAAGAACACGCCAAGGAACAGCAGGGCGGGCAGCAGGTTGCGGCTGCCTTTCCAGCGCTGGCTCAGGCTTGCGCGGCGCGGGACGGTGCCTGGGGCGCCGGCACCCGTGGGGGCACCTTGCGCATTGTGCAGGGCGTTGATGGCGACTTTCATTTGACCAACCACTCATTCCAGCGGGCCGCGATGGCTTGACCGTTTTTGGCCCAGTAGGCGAAGTCGAGGGTGACCTGGTCCTGGGCGTAGGCAGTTGGCAGGTTTGGCGCGAGGTCTTTGTCCAGTTTGGCCACGCTGTCGACGTTGACCGGCGCGTAGGCGGTCTTGTTGGCGAATTCGGCCTGGCCTTCGGCGCTGCTGGCGTTGGCCAGGAATTTCATGGCCGCGTCCTTGTTCTTGGCGCCTTTGGGGATGACCAGGAAGTCGGCCATGACCAGGTTCTGCTTCCAGCTCACGCCCACCGGTGCACCGTCTTGCTGCAGGGCGTAGACGCGGCCATTCCAGAACTGGCCGAGCGAAGCTTCACCTGAGGCCAGCAACTGCTGCGACTGGGCGCCACCGCCCCACCAGACGATATCTTTCTTGATGGTGTCGAGCTTCTTGAAGGCGCGGTCCAGGTCCAGCGGGTACAGCTTGTCGGGGGCTACGCCGTCGGCCAGCAGGGCCAGTTCCAGCACGCCTGGGCTGGGCCATTTGTACAGGGCTCGCTTGCCGGGGTAGGTCTTGGTGTCGAACAGCGCGGTCCAGTCCACCGGCTTGTTGGCGCCGAGCTTGCCTTCGTTGTAGCCGAGCACGAAGGAGAAGAAGAATGAGCCGACGCCATGATCGGAGACGAAGCGTGGGTCGATCTTGTCGCGCTTGATCTGGGTGAAGTCGAGGGGTTCGAGCAGGCCTTCGCTGGCGGCACGCAGGGCAAAGTCGGCTTCGACGTCGACCACGTCCCACTGCACGTTACCGCTCTCGACCATGGCTTTGAGCTTGCCGTAGTCGGTGGGGCCGTCTTGCACGACCTTGATGTTCGTGGCTTTGGTAAACGGTACAGCCCACGCTTCTTTCTGGGCGTCCTGGGTCGTACCGCCCCAGCTGACGAAGTTGAGGCTGTCGGCGGCCTGGGCGGCCTGACATGCCAGGGTCAGCAGGCTGGCAGACAGCACTGCGGTTACACGTTTGCTTAACAGCATGGTTACGCCCTCGTTGCTTTTGTTATTCGAGGCGGGGCTTTTGGTGCGCCCGCCAATAGTGTTCGGGGAGCAGCTAAAACAAAGTGTTCTGGTGGCCGTTTTTAATTGTAGATTCCGACCTGCAGACTCAAGGTCTACGGGATATCATATTATGGTATTCCAAGATTTTGGCAAGAGGTATGGGGCGACCGGCCATCACTCCGCCCTGTCAAAAGCACCAAGGGCCCTGTAGGAGCGGGTTTACCCGCGAATGCGTCGGTGGTGTCACCCTCGCATTCGCGGGTAAGCCCGCTCCTACAGGGCCCCGCTAAATCAATTGCTTGTGTGTTCTCAGCCATCCATCCCCGGGTCGAACGGGATGCTCTGCACCACCTCCAGCTCATAGCCCGCTAGCCCCGCGTATTTCAGCGGTGGCCCCAGGTGACGCAGCTTGCCCACGCCAAGGTCCTGCAGAATCTGCGCCCCGGTACCCACTTCGGAATACACCTTGGACTGGCCACGTTGATAGGGCCGCACAGGGTGGGTCAGTTGTGGCACGCGCTCAAGCAAGGCCTGGGAGGATTCGTGGTTGGCCAGGATCACCACCACGCCAGTACCTTCCTCAGCCACCTTCTGCAGCGCTGCCCACAACGTCCAGTTGGCGGGGCCTGCGTATTCGGCACCGACCAGGTCGCGCAGCGGGTCAATCACATGCACCCGCACCAGGGTTGGCTGTTCGCGGCGAATGTCGCCCATGACCATGGCCATGTGCACGCCACCTTCGATGCGGTCTTCATAGGTGACCAGGCGGAAGGTGCCATGCACGGTCGGAAGCTCGCGCTCGCCGATGCGTTTAATGGTCTGCTCGGTGCTCAGACGGTAGTGGATCAGGTCGGCGATGGTGCCGATCTTGATGCCATGCCGGGCGGCGAACACCTCCAGATCGGGGCGGCGGGCCATGGTGCCGTCGTCGTTCAGCACTTCAACGATGACCGAGGCCGGGCTGAAACCGGCCAGTCGTGCAAGGTCGCAGCCGGCTTCGGTGTGGCCGGCACGCGTCAGCACGCCGCCTTCGCGGGCGCGCAGGGGGAAGATGTGGCCAGGTTGTACCAGGTCTTCGGGGCGAGCGTTGGGGGCCATGGCCGCTGCCACGGTGCGAGCCCGGTCAGCGGCGGAAATGCCGGTGGTGACCCCGGTGGCCGCCTCGATCGACACGGTGAACGCGGTGCTGAACACGCTACCGTTGGCCGGAACCATCTGCTCCAGGCCCAGGCGCTGGCAGTGATCGTCGGTCAAGGTCAGGCAGATCAGCCCGCGCGCCTCGCGGGCCATGAAGTTGATGGCCTGGGCGTCGCAACGCTCGGCGGCGATCAGCAGGTCGCCTTCGTTTTCCCGGTCCTCGTCATCCACCAGCAGGACCATCTTGCCTTGCCGGTAGTCCTCGAGAAGTTCCTCGATGGTGTTGAAAGCCATGGTGCACGCTCACTGTGGTGGGGTGAATTTTATGGTATACCATAATACACAAATATCGCCGTAACAGGAGAGCAGCACATGAAGGCCTACTGGATCGCCCATGTGGACGTGACCGACCCCGAGCAATACCAGCAGTACACCCAGCGCGCCCCGGCTGCCTTCAAGGCATTCGGCGGTCGCTTCCTGGCCCGTGGCGGGCGCAGCGAGGCGATGGAAGGGAGGGCTACGCCTCAGCGTAGCGTGGTGATCGAGTTCGATTCGTACGCGCAGGCCGTCGCCTGTTACCGCTCCGCGCTGTACCAAGAGGCATGCAGCCATCGCCAAGGGGTGGCGAAGGCTGAGGTGATCATTGTGGAAGGGTTTGAGCCCTGAACAGGATTTGCCGGCCCTTTCGCACCGATGGCAGATTCATTGAAGCCTGCGGGCCGTTTCCGCAAATAGAAGCAAAAGACCCGCCCAGGCGGGTCTTTTGCTCATCGCCTCACTGCAGATGCACTTTAAGTTCGTTGCCCGCCTGCCGCAGCGCCGCCTTTACTGCCGGCACTTGGCTCAACGGGTTGAGCAGCCCATAGTCATGAATCATTCCGTTGTAGCGCACCGAGGTTACTGTCACGCCCGCCGCATTCAACTTGCGGGCATACGCCTCACCTTCATCCCGAAGCACATCGAACTCAGCCGTTTGCACCAGGGCCGGTGGCAAGCCCTTCAGCTGTTCGGCGGACGCCCGCAGCGGCGAGGCGTAAATCTGCGCCCGTGCCTTTGCATCAAGGGTGTAGTTGTTCCAGAACCACTTCATCATCCCGGTGGTCAGGAAGTGTCCTTCGGCAAACTGCTTGTACGACGCTGTCTCGAAGCTGGCATCGGTCACCGGCCACAGCAGCAACTGAAAGCGCAGGGCAGGGGTGCCGGCTTCTTTGGCCTTGAGTGCAACCACCGCCGCCATGTTGCCGCCGACGCTGTTGCCGGCTACAGCCAGGCGCTTGCCATCCACGCCGATCTCCTTGCCATGCTCGGCCACCCAGCGGGTCGCGGCGTACGCCTGGTTGATCGCCGTCGGGTAGTGCGCTTCTGGTGACGGGGTGTAGTCCACATAGACCGCCACTGCACCCGAGCCGACCACCAGGTCGCGGATCAGTCGCTGGTGGGTCGGGAAGTCGCCCAGCACCCAACCGCCGCCGTGGAAGAACATGAACACCGGCAGATCACCTTTGACATTGGTCGGGCGTACCACTTGCAGCTTGATCGACTGGCCGTTGGCCTCAATGGTGCGTTCCTTCACTTCGATGCCTGAGAGGTCGACCTTGACCGAGGCCTGGGCGCCGGTCAGTACTGCGCGGGCGTCGTTCGGGGTGAGCTGTTCCAGCGGCTTGCCACCCCCTTTCTCCAGGGCTTCGAGGAAGGCCTGGGTGTGTTGTTCGACACCTGGGCTGCCTGCGGCGAAGGCACTGGAAACGGACAGGGCCAGGAGGGAAGTGGTGAGGGCTTTGTGGACAATGTTCATGAGCGAATCCTTTTCTGTACAAGTGTTGGTAGTGGGCGTCTTGCCTGGCCTGTGGGGCCATCGCTGCGACTTGTGCGTAGATTAGGCAGATGCACTCGTGGGAAAAAGCCGCTATAAAGTGTTTGACTGTCAGCAAGAGCGAGACAATGAACCCTTACGAAGACATGCGGATCTTTGCCCAGGTGATGGAGGCCGGCAGTTTCACTGCTGCCGCCGACCGTCTGGGCATGTCCAAGCAATCGGTCAGCCGGCGTCTGATGCAGCTTGAAGAGCGCCTGGGCGTACGTCTGCTCAACCGCTCCACCCGGCGCCTCGATGCCACGCCACTGGGGCAGCACTACTACCAGTCGGCCCTGCGCTTGCTGGGTGAAGTGCAGCAGGTCGAGCACGACATCAGCGGTCAGGCCCAGGTCCTGCGCGGCACCTTGCGCCTCAGCGCGCCACTGTCGTTTGCCATGGCGCACCTGGGCTGCCTGCTGACCGAGTTTCTGCAACTGCACCCCCAGGTCGATGTGGAGGTAGACCTGAGCGACCGCGCCGTGGACCTGATTGGTGAAGGCTATGACCTGGCGCTGCGGATTGGTGCACTGGAGGACTCCAGCCTGATCGCCCGGCGTATCGCCAGTGTCGAGCGCGTCTACTGTGCAAGCCCGGCGTATTTGCAAGCACGGGGAGTGCCGGAAAAACCGGATGAGCTCGCCGCACATGACTGCCTGCCCTATGGGCATTCGCGGCAGGTGCAGTGGCAGTTCCACAAAGGTGGTAAAGCCCAGGCAATTCAGGTGACCGGGCGCATGCGGGCGAACAATGGCGAGTTGCTGCGGGGCGCTGCGATTGCCGGGATGGGGGTTACTTACCTGCCGACCTTTATCGTTGGGCAGGCGTTGGCGGAGGGGCAACTGGTGACGGTTCTGGATGGGTGGCGCCCGCCCGCGCTGCAGCTGTCGGCGGTGTATCCGCAGCACCGGCAGGTGGCGCGGCCGGTGCAGGGTTTTGTCAGCTTCCTGCGTGCGCGGCTGGCGCAGCTCTGACCGTCGGTACAGGCTATGCTTGCCCTATGAGTACCCCTGTCCCTTTACGCCAACCTTGCCCCCCTGGCGCCTGCGACTGCGGCCGCGAACAGCTGGCCGACCATCCGCAGGCGGCCCAGCGTATCCTCCTGCTGACCCGGCAGGAGGAAAAACGCCTGCTCGAACGCCTGGAAAACCTGAGGGATCTGGAAGACCTCCAACGTCTGCAGCAGCGCCTGTACGAAAACCTCGGCATCCGCGTGCACATCACCCCCGGTTACAACGAGGTACGGACCATGCGCGGCATCGTCATCGAACTGGACGACCAGCCCGGGCTGTGCCGCAAGACCCGGCAGTCTATCCCGGCGGCGATCCGGCGTGGGCTGGAGCGTAATCCGCAGGTTGCGTTCCGGTTGCTCGATACGCACGACCTGTTGCGTGATACCTGAGCGTTGATACCGCGACCGGCCGCGCCCGCATGGGAGCGAGTCAATTCCGTTAATTTTTACACCGCTTGCTACGTCTACTTGAAAGCCACCCTGCGCCAGGCGCGCAGCGGCATCATCATTTAAGGAGACAGGCAATGACTTCCGTTTTCGACCGCGACGATATCCAGTTCCAGGTAGTGGTCAACCACGAAGAGCAGTACTCGATCTGGCCCGACTACAAAGCCATCCCCAACGGCTGGCGAGCCGTGGGCAAAAGCGGCCTGAAGAAGGACTGCCTGGCCTACATCGATGAAGTCTGGACCGACATGCGCCCGCTGAGCCTGCGCCAGAAAATGGCCGAAGCTGCCGCCCAGTGACCGTGCTGAACCTGCTGTGCCTGCCGTACTCCGGGGCCAGCGCCATGGTCTACAGCCGCTGGCGGCGCAAGCTGCCGGCCTGGTTGCAGGTGCGCCCGGTAGAGTTGCCCGGGCGGGGTGCGCGCATGGGCGAGTCGCTGCACACCGACATGCAAGGTCTGGCCTGGCAACTGGCCAGCGAGCAGCGGCTGGCGGCAAGTGCTCCTTATGCGCTGCTCGGCCACAGCCTGGGTGCACTGCTGGCCTTCGAGCTGGCCCATGAGCTGCAGGCGTTGGGCTGCCCGGCGCCGCTGGCCTTGTTCGCCTGCGGCACCGCTGCACCTACCCGGCGTGAAGACTACGACGGCAACAAATGGCGCGAGCCCAAGAGCGACGCTGAGCTGATCAGCGAGTTGCGCGAGCTGCAGGGCACGCCTGAGGAAGTGTTGGCCAACGCGGAGCTGATGAGCCTGACCTTGCCGACCTTGCGTGCCGATTTTCTGTTGTGCGGCACTTATACATACCGCCAGCGACCGGCGTTGCAGTGCCCCCTGCATGTGCTGGGTGGCGTGGATGACCGGGCCAGTGATGAGCAACTGCGGGCATGGCGCAATGAAACCCACGGCGCGTTCTCGCTGCAGATGTTCCCAGGTGGCCATTTCTTCATCCATGAGCAGGAAGACCGTGTGCTCGCTGCGCTTACCGCGTCACTGCAGCCGCTTCGGCTGTCCGCCTGATTGACGTCACCGCTTGCCTGGGGGAGGCTAGGGTTTTTCCCAGGCAAGAGGCAGGCAATGCTGATCGATCCACTCAAGGCCACGCTGCTGGTCGTCGACATCCAGGAAAAACTCATCGGTGCCATGAGCGACCCCGAAGGCACTCGGGCGCGGGCCTGCTGGTTGCTGGCGGCGACTGCCGAGCTGGCGCTGCCGACGGTGATTTCCGAGCAGTACCCCAAAGGCCTGGGCCATACCCTGGCCGAACTGCTGGCCGCAGCCCCGACAGCCGACGTGGTGGAGAAAAGTCACTTTTCCTGCGTGGCCGCCGAGTGCCTGCCAGCCAGCCTGATGGCGCGCGATCAAGTGATCGTCTGCGGCATGGAAACCCATGTTTGCGTGCTGCAAACCGTGCTTGGCCTGCTGGCGCTGGGCAAGCAAGTGTTCGTGGTCGAGGATGCCTGCGACAGCCGCACCCCGGCCAGCAAGGCCGCAGGCCTGGCGCGCATGCGTGCCGCCGGCGCGCAGGTGGTGACCCGCGAGATGGTGTTGTTCGAATTGATGGGCAGTGCCGGGCACCCGCAGTTCCGCCACATCAGCAAAACCTATCTGGTCGGTGAACAGCCCTGAACGGCCGGTTACTGGCCATTTCGGTGATGGCCCTGGTGCTGTTGCAAGGCTGTGCCGGGCGCCGCGAAGAAGCGCCCGAAGCGGACCCGGCGAGAGTCCGTGCGCAGCTGTTGCGGCTGTTACCCGCCCAGGTCAAGGACCGCGAGGGTTGGGCCAAGGATATCCAGGCAGCCTTCGAAGCCCAGCGCATAGCGCCCAGTAAAAGCAACCTGTGCGCAGTGCTGGCGGTGACCGAACAGGAGTCGACCTTCACTGCGGACCCGCAGGTGCCCAACCTTGGGCGTATCGCGCGCCAGGAGATCGACCGCCGCGCTGCGCGCCTGCATATTCCCAAACTGCTGGTCGACGGTGCGCTGAAGACGCCGTCGGGCAACGGCAAGAGCTACCAGCAGCGGTTGCAGACGGTGCGCAGCGAAAAGCAGTTGAGTGAACTGTACGACGAAGTCGTTGCACGCCTGCCGCTGGGCAAGACCTTGCTGGACGGGCTGAATCCGGTGCACACCGGCGGGCCGATGCAGGTCAGCATCGACTTCGCCGAAAAGCATGCAAGGGATTACCCCTACAGCCATGAAGGCACGATTCGCCAGGAAGTGTTCAGCCGGCGCGGCGGCATGTACTTCGGTATTGCCCACCTGTTGGGCTACCCGGCCAACTACGAGCGCCAGCTTTACCGTTTCGCCGATTTCAACGCAGGCTGGTACGCCAGCCGCAACGCGGCGTTCCAGGCGGCATTGAGCAAGGCGACCGGCGTGCCGCTTGCCCTGGACGGCGACCTGATTGCACCGGGGGCGATCATGCCAGGCACCACCGAGCAGGCCGCGAGAAAGTTGGGGGTGAAGCTGGGGCTGCGTAACCCGCAGATCCGAAGCCAGTTGGAGGAGGGTGACAGCCTGGCGTTCGAAGACAGCAAGCTGTACAGCGGGGTGTTTGCCCTGGCGGATGCCAAAGCCGGCAAACCGGTGCCCCGCGCAGTGCTACCGGGCATCGAGCTGAAGAGCCCGAAGATTACCCGCAAGCTGACCACGGCATGGTTTGCCGGGCGGGTGGATGAGCGTTATCAGCGGTGCATGAAGCGTTAGTCATGTGTTGCCTCTGCCGGCCTCTTCGCGGGTAAACCCGCTCCCACAGGGTTAGCACTGACCATGAGGTCAGTGCAGTACCTCAAGGCCTTTGCAGGGATACCATTGGCTCGGAAGGCAGTGAGGTCCCTGTGGGAGCGGGTTTACCCGCGAAGAGGCCGGCGCAGGCACCATCAGCTTTCGCCCAATGCCCCCACCACCTGGTCGACACTGGCCTTCAACCCTGCAAACGCATCGTCAGGGTCACTCTCCACCACCACCAGCTTGGCTCCGGCTGCCTTGATCACTTCGGCCACCGCCGCGTCCGGCTGGCGGTGGTCCAGCACCAACGCGACATCCTGCGCTTTAAGATTTTCCTCCAACGCCTTGAGCGCGGCAGCATCCCACTCGGCCGGCAGCGGCTGCTCCACCACGTCCAGATTCAACCCGCTGGCGAGGTAACCCAGCCGGTCGGACAGGCTCACCACAGTCAGGTTGTCGACCTTGGCCAGGCGTGTCTGGCTGCTGGCCGAAAGCTCCAGCAACTGGCGTTTGAGGCCCGCCAGGTTGCCCTGGATCTTCGCTTTGTCACTTGGGGCCAGGCGCTCCAGATCGTTGGCCACCACATCGGCCATACGCCCCAGGTTGGTCGGGTTGAGCCAGGGGTAGGCGCCATAGGCGTCATCACCCGAGACCGCAATCCCTGGCAGCGCACCGTCCACCGGCCGTGCGGCATCGATCTCGACAATGCGGATATTGCTGCGCCGGGCCATCGGGTACAGCGGGTCGTCACGCCAGATAGAGCGCACGCCGATCACTGCATCTGCCTGCTGGGCGGCCTTTTGCAGGCCAGCGCCACCGCGCCCGCTGAAATACGACGGTTGGCGGCTGGCAGGCAGGTTGGCCGGTGCTGCCCGCTGGAGCTGCACTGCAGTGCCGTCGAGCAGGGCGCTGGCCAGGCTGTGGGTGACGGGCAGGGTGGTCAGCACTTGTGTGGCAAAAGACAGCGACGGCAGGCCGGCCAGGGCCAGCGCCAGGGTCAGGTGTTTGAAGTTCATGCCGGGTTTCCTTGCAGGCGGGGAACGAGGGCGCGGGCCAGGGCGGCCAGGGCAAAGCAGATGCCGGCGACCAGGATGATCGCGGCCCCTGAGGGTACTGGCAGGTCGAAAACGATCGGCAGCAGGATGCCGAACAGGGTACTGATGGTGGCAATCAGCACCGACAGGAAGAAAAAGCCCTTGAGCGACTGGCTGACCAGGCGAGCGGCGGCGGCCGGGATGACCAGCAGCGCACCGACCAGGATGGCCCCGATCACCTTTACCGCAGCCACGGTCACCAACGTGACCAGCACCACGAACAGATAGTCCAGGGTCTTTACCGCTACCCCGCGCACAGCCGCCAGCTGCGGGTTGAAACTGGCCAGCATGATGCGGTTGTACAGCGGCAGGGCCAAGGCCAGCACTAGCACCGCGACGATGCCCAGCACAAGCAGGTCCTGGGCGCTAACGGTCAGCACCGAGCCGAACAGTACGTTTTCGAGGATGTGCACGTTGATCTTGCCCGCCAGCATCAGCAGCAGGCTGGCGCCCAGCGCCAGCGACACCGACAGGAACACGCCAATCAGCGTGTCCGGTGACAGCCCGGTGCGGTTGCGCAGGAAGTTGAGCAGGATGCCGAACAGCAGGCAGTAGCCGAAGAGGCTGCCGTAAGGGCCGGTATAGGGCTCACCCAGCAGGATACCGATGGCCACGCCGGTCAGCGCCGCATGGCCGACCGCTTCGGAGAAGAAGGCAAACCGCTTGACCACCACCAAGGTGCCCAGGCCGCCTAGCACCGGGCCGATCATCAGGCCGGCCAACAGGGCGTTGACCACGAAGCCGTAGGCCAGCGCCTCGGGCAGATAGCCGGCAGTGGCCCAGTCCTGGACCGTTTGGCGAAAGAATTCAAAACTCATCAGGCAAGGCTCTCGCTACGCGGGTGAACGGAGAACAGGCCAAGCAGGCGCTCCGGGGTCAGGGCTTGGGCAGGCGGCGCATCGAACAGCACCTGGCGGTTAAGGCCTGTTACCCGGTCCGCCAGACGCAACACGGCTTCCAGGTCATGCTCGATCCACAGAACGGTAGTGCCGGCCTGGCGCCAGCCCTGCAATAACTGTTCGAACACCTGGATACCGGCTTCATCGAGGGCCGACATCGGCTCGTCCAGCACCAGCAACTGCGGCTCGGGGATCAGGCCTTGGGCCAGCAGCACGCGCTGGCGCTCACCGCCGGACAGTGCACCCATGCGCCGCGTGCGCTTGTCGAGCATGCCAACCTGAACCAAGGCTGCATCAATGGCTGGCTTCACGCGCCGCGACAGGCCGAGGAAGGCCGGGCGGCGCTGGCACATGGCGGCCATGAAGTCGTCCACGGTCATTGGCAGGCCGCGGTCGAACTCCAGTGCTTGCGGCACGTAGCCAATCACTTCGCGCTCACCTGGCCAATGCAGGGTCAGCTGCCCCTGGTGTGGCATCTGCCCGAGCAGGGTCTTGATCAACGAGCTCTTGCCGCCGCCGTTGGGGCCGACGATGGCGTGCACGCTGCCTGCTGCCACGCTGAAACTGACCTGTTCGAGGATGCGTGTGCGGCCCAAGGTCAGGTCGATGCCGGCGAATTCGATGCGCGGCCCGCAGGCGGTCACCAGCTTGGCGGCAGCGGTCATGCGCGGTTCTCCTGAATGGCGCGGACTACCGTGTCGAGGTTGCGCTTCATTTCCACCTCGTACTTGTCCTTGGTGTAATCGCCGTAGGAGATATGCGTCAACGGATACAGGCGCACGCCGGACTCACGCTGAATGGTTTCGACATAGGCCGACGGGAAGTCCATTTCCGAGAAGATCACCCGCACGTCCAGTGCCTTGAGCTGGTCGATGGTCTTTTTCAGCTGTGCCGGGCTGGGCTCGATGCCATGGGCAGGCTCGACGACGGCCGTCACCTCTAGACCGAAGTCGCGCACCAGGTAGTCATAGGCAGCATGGATGGTGGCGACCCGGAACGTTGCGCCAGGGGCTTCGGTGACCTTGGCCAGGGCGTCGGCACGCAGGGCGCGCAGGCGCTTGGCGTAGGCACGGGCGTTTTGCGTGTAAAGCCTGGCGTTGTCCGGGTCGAGTTTGCCCAGTTCACGGGCGATGTTGTTCACCTGGGCGATGGTGGTGCTGATCGACAGGAAGGTGTGCGGGTTGACCACCTTGCCGGCACCGCGCGCGGCAATGCCGGTGGCCGCCAGCAACGGCACGTTCTGATTGGCTTCGATAGTGGCGATGTCGGGTTTTTCGCTGGTGGCGATCATGCGGTCTGCGAAATCGTCATGGCCAACACCGTTGAGCACCACCACGTCCAGGGTGCCGATGCGCTTGATGTCCTCGGCCCGCGGCTCGTAGGCGTGCGGGTTGAAGCCCGCCGGAATCAGGGGAACCACCTCGGCCTTGTCGCCGACAATATTGCTCACGTAGCTGTAGTAGGGGTGCAGGGTGATGCCGATACGCAGCGGCTTGCTGTTATCGGCCAGGGCCAGTGCCGGCAGGGCAAGGGCCAGGAGCAGGGCGAGGGCGGAGCGAAACATGGGCGAGTCCTTGGGTTCAGTGACGGTGTTCGCGGGTGACCCCGGCGTCGTAGTGGCTGACCACTTGTTGCCAGCCAGCGGCGATCAGGGCGGCCTGGCCGAGGTCGTCCGGGATCACGGCGGCGCTGTCGCGGCGTAGCCAGACATCGGCTTGGCCTGAACTGTCGGGTGGCAGGATCAGCAGCAGGCTGCCGGCAATTTCCGGGGCCTGGCTGCGGCCCAGGTAAGTGCCGGGTTCCAGCCATGACCATTGGTGGCCGCCACGGCTCTGGCTGCTGGCGTCGACCACGAACGGCGGCAGGCCTTCTTCGGCCAGGGTTTGTACGCTGGGGGCGACGGCGTTTTCTTCGCGCAGTAGCTGGATCTCGTCGAAGGCCACCCACAGGTCGGTGTACAGGCCTTGCTCGGCGGCGGTGAGGTCGCGGCGGGCGTCGATCTGGTGGCTGGCGATGGCCTGTTCGTCCTCGCGCTCACCGCGCAGCAGGACCACGCTGGCGGCGAGCACCACGATCAGCAAGCTTGCCAGCAGCACGTACAGGGTTTCGTGCCCGGCACCGGCCGGGCGAATGACGTGGGCGCGGCTCATGGCTGGGCGATATCGGCGTAGTCCACTTCCACCACGTGCCCGGGGCCAGCATCGAACAGCACGTAGAATTCGCCGTCCGGGCGTTTGAAGGTCAGCGTCGAGTCGTCGCCAAGCTTGCCGCCGACCAGCACCTGTTCGTCATAACCGATCACGTCCAGGGTCACTCCGGGGGCACCGCTGCCGTCCGAGAAACCGCCGGTGCACTTGACCTGGCCGCTGGCCAGTTCTTCGCATTCGCACATCGGGTTGTGCGCCAGCGCAGGGCCGGCGGCCAGTACCAGGACGGGCAACGCCAGAGTGCGCATCAGGTGATTCATTTGTTTTCTCCTTGTTTCTCGAGCCATGCCACAGTGGCTGGCGATGCCTTGGTCAGGGGGATCGACGCCTGGTGCAGGGTGCCGTCCCAGCCTTCCAGGGTGATCCAGATGTGCGCGTCGGGTTTGGTGCGCGGTGGGATCGGCAACGAGGTACCCATGCTGTACGGTGCACCGAAGAAAAGGGTGCCGGCGGCGCGCAGGCTGCGTGGCTTGCCGATGCGCAGGTAGGCTGCCTTGACGTCCTTTATGCAGGCCTTGCACAGCGATGCATTGAACGATTTGAAGTAGCCGGCCGGGCCGTCGGCGCGTGGCGCCTCGTCACGCAGTTCGGCAAGGTCGAGGCTGTAGGGGCCGACCTGAATGTCACTGATCAGGTTGGCGCCAAGGCCGGCGTCACCGCGAAACAACCTGGCGTCGGCGAAGTACTTGGGCATGAAGCCCAGCGGGATCAGGATCAGCAGGATGTTCAGGTGAAAACGCCACTTCAGCCAAAGCTGCTTCAGCCGGCTGGTGGGCAGGGCCTTGGCCTGGCTCATGTGTGGGCCTCCACGGTGGTTTCACTGCGTAACGCACGCGGTGCGCGCTCGGTGCGCTTGAGGGCTGCGGCGGTGGCCTGGGCGGTGCGTTTGGTCCAGATCAGCAGGCCGCTGAGCACCATCAGGGTGAGGATCAGGCCGAAGAAGAACCACACCAGCTTGATCGGCAAACCGCCAAAGTCGCCGGTGTGCAGCGGGCGCATGGACTCGGTGACGAACTCCAGGGCCGAACGGTCGCTGATCAGGAACTGGCTGTCGACATTGCGTGTGTACGGATTTACCGAAGCACTCTGGAACATCAACGGGTACCAGCCCGGGCCTGACAGCGTGACATGGCTGTAGGCGGTGGCGGGGAGCGAGATGGCGCTCACTTCCAGCCCCGGGATCGCCAGCCCGGCAAGGCGTGCCGCTTCATCCAGATCGATGCGCGAGGCGGGGCTGCCATCTGGCGTTTGTGGCACCTGTTCACGGGCGATCACCGGCACGTTGGGCCGGCTGGAAAGGGTGATGTGGTTGTCGGACAGGATCGCCTGGATCAGGAACCAGGTGCCGGTGACGGAAATGACTGCAATGAACCAGATTGACCACACCCCGGACAGACGGTGCAGGTCACCCCAGAAAATTCGCGAACCATGGCCGGTACGCACGGGTTTGAAAAAGCCTTTCCAGAACTTCTTGTAAACCACCAGGCCGGTGACCAGCGAGGCCAGCATCGGCAGGCCGAGCAGCGAGACCAGGTACCAGCCCCAGCTGAAACCGTTGGTGAACGGCACCAGCCACCAGCCGTGCAGGGCGCGGGTGAAGGCTTCGAAGTTGAAGTCCGGGGTCTTGCCCTGAATGGTTCCGGTGTAGGGGTTTACGTACAGCGTCGGGCTGGTGCCGTCAGGCAGGGTGACATTGGCTTTTACCGAGAAGTGCGAACCATCCGGCTGGCTCAGGCGCTCCACCACCATGTCCGGCTCGGCCTTGTTCAAGGCCTCCAGTACCTGCTGAAAGCTCATGCGCTCGGTGTCCGCGTCTGGCTTGTTGGCGCGCACAGCCGGATCGGCGAGCCAGACGATTTCCTGGCTGACCACGGCGAGCATGCCGGTGAAGCAGACGATCAGGACAAAGAACCAGATCGGCAAGGCGAGCCAGCTGTGGACCAGGAACCACAGCCTGGATTTGGATTTTTTCGGTGATTGGGCCATCAGACGGTCTTCTGCCATGGGTGGTCGAGCGTGTGCCAACCAAAGAGTGCTGTACTGATAAGGACGAATGAGAATCGAAAACCTGCAGGTTAAAATGAAAGCAAATGTTTCAAAGCACAAACACCGGACTGCGCACGAGGCACCAGTCCGGCCTTGATGGCTGGTTGGAGAGAGGGGTCAGGCGCGGGTCAGTGCCACGGCTGCTTGGGGCTTTTCGTGCAACTGCTCCAGGTCCTGGTACAGCGCTCGGCCAATTTCCGCAGCGCGTGCCGGCAGGACCGAAAGCAGGGTGTCACTCAGGCCGTGGCTGTTTTCGCAGAAGCCCTGCAGGTACACCGAGGCTTGCAGGTCCGGGCTGGCCAGTACGCGGTAGTTGCGGTCGACGCTGAAGTCCTCCAGGTAATCGGCCAGCGGCGCGAGTAATTCGCGGTGCGAGCGGCGCTCGTAACCGGTGGCGAGGATAACGGCATCGTAGCGGTGGGTTTGCTGCTGGCCGGTGGCGAGGTCGCGCAGGGTCAGCTCCAGGCCTTCGCGGGTGGCCACCACCGCTTCCACCTGGCGCCGGCACAGCACGTTGTGGCGGTGCTGATGGGCAACCTTCTGCCGGTAGAGGATGCCGTAGATGCGCTCGATCAGGTTGAGGTCGACCACCGAGTAGTTGGTGTTGTGGTATTCGCCCAGCAGTTTGCTGCGCTGTTCGGCCGGTTCGTTGTAGACCAGGTCGGTATAGTCGGGCGAGAAGATCTCGTTGACGAAGGGGCTGTCGTCGGCGGGCTTGAGGGCCGAGCCGCGCAGAATCATGTCGACCTTGACTGACGGGTAGCTGTCGTTGAGGTCGATGAACGCCTCGGCGGCGCTCTGGCCTGAGCCGATCACGGCAATGCGCATGGGTTTGCCAGCCGTGCACGGCAGTTTGGTCAGGCTGCTCAGGTACTGCGAGTGGTGGAAGACTCGTGGGTCGTCCTTGAAGGCACCGAAGTTTTCCGGGATTTTCGGCGTGCCACCGCTGCCCACCACCACCGAGCGAGTGGGGCGGCTGTATTCGCGGCCTCGTCTGTCACGCGTGATCACGCGCAGGTGTTGGGCCCGGCCTGCATGCACATACGGTTCGATGCGCAACACCTCCTGCCCATACACCGCCTGGGAGGCGAAATGCTCGGCGGCCCAGCGCAGGTAGTCGTTGTACTCCAGGCGGCAGGGGTAAAAGGTGCCGAGGTTGATGAAGTCGGCCAGGCGCTGCTTCTGGTGCAGGTAGTTGACGAAGCTGTAAGGGCTGGTCGGGGTGCGCAGCGACACCAGGTCCTTGAGGAACGAGATCTGCAACTCGCTCTGGGTAGCCAAGGTCTCGCCGTGCCAGTGGTAGTCTTGCTGCTTGTCGATGAACACTGCGTCGAGCGCATGGCCCCGGGATTCGGCGAGTTCTTCCAGGGCGATGGCCAAGGCCAGGTTGGAAGGGCCGAAGCCCACGCCGATCATGTCTTTGATGGTTTCCTGCTGTGAGGACTGGCTCATGGCTGCGATTCCCTGAATGGTCGAATATGACGCCCGCCGGGGCTCCGGCCCCTGCGCAAGTACATGAGTTGGAACGAGCCAACCGGGGGGGAATTTAAGCGGGCTAAAGAACAGCGCGAGGCGGCCGATGTGGTGGTTACGGCAAGGACCAGTCTTTCAGGCAAGGAATCGACATGAGCGGCATCACGGCAAGCAACCTGATGATCAATGGTGTTTCAGCGCAGACGCTGAGCGCGAACGCTGCCACCGAGCGCGAACAGGCGAAACAGGCCGGTGAGGCGGTGGGGCCGGTGAGCGTCAGCAGTGACAGCATGAAGGTGTCGGCGGGTAGCCAGGCGCAATCTGCCGACACTCAAAGCAGTGGCGAGTCGGTGGCGGTGGCCGAGCTGCGTCAACTGATCAAGGATCTGCAGAAGCAACTGGCAGAAGAGCAGAAACAGTTGGCTGCATTGCAGGACAGGAAGATGGACGAGGCTTCCAAGGCGGCAGCGGTTGGTGCCAAGCAGGCGAGCGTTGCCACCCTCAACGGGCAGATCATGGCGGCCACGGCGCAGTTGCTGGAGTTGTTGCAGCAAGAGGGCGGCAGCAGTGCGGGCGGGATGGTCAGCGCTACGGCCTGACAGTGATCTTGCTCAAAATTTGAAAAGCCTGCGCGGTCGCCTGTAGGGGAGGGTTCACCCGCGAAATGGCCGGGACTGGTGGCCAATTTCCACCCGCCGTTCACCGTTGCCGCCGCTACCGTATTCGCGGGTAAACCCGCTCCCACACGTTCCAGGATATGGCGGTTATTCGACCGCCAACCGCCCCTTGTTCTGCCGCTCTGCCTTGTACTGCATGGCCACTGCCGGTGCCGGCTTGGCGGCACCGGTTTCCAGCCATTGACGCATGCGGCTGGCATCGGCGAAGTGGGTGTACTTGCCGAAGGCATCGAGAATGACCATGGCCACCGGGCGGTTGTCCATGCGGGTCAGCAGTACCAGGCAGTGCCCGGCTTCGTTGGTGAAGCCGGTCTTGGTCAGCTTGATATCCCAGTTGCTCTTGTTCACCAGGTGGTCGGTGTTACGGAAGCCCAGGGTGTAGTTGGGCTTGCGGAAGGCCACGGTCTTTTCGCGGGTGGTCGACAGCTCGCTCAGCATCGGGTATTTGCGCGAGGCCATCAGCAGCTTGGCCAGGTCGCGGGCAGTGGAGACGTTCTGCGTCGACAGGCCGGTCGGCTCGACATAGCGGGTGTGGGCCATGCCCAGGCTGCGGGCTTTGGCATTCATTGCCTTGATGAACGCCGGATAGCCGCCGGGATAGGCGTTGGCCAGGCTGTTGGCCGCACGGTTTTCCGACGACATCAAGGTAATCAGCAGGGTTTCGCGGCGGTCCAGCTGGCTACCCAGGCGCACGCGCGAGTACACGCCTTTCATTTCCGGGTTGTTAGCGATGGTCATGGTGAGCATTTCATCCATGGGCAGCTTGGCATCCAGCACCACCATCGCCGTCATCAGTTTGGTGACCGAAGCGATTGGCACTACGCGGTCCGCGTGGCTTGAATACAGCTCCTTGTTGCTGTTCAGGTCGATCAGCAGAGCGCTGCCTGAAGCCAGATGCAGTTTGGACGGGTCTCGTTGAACCTGGGCCGGGGGTTGTGCAGCAGCAGTCGACGGAAGGGTCGCGGTACCTGTGAGCAACAGCAGCAGGCTGAGGATAGACAGGGATGTTTTCACGTTGAGGCTCACTAAAAGTTTGTA
This sequence comes from Pseudomonas sp. YQ_5, assembly GCF_043103305.1. Lineage (NCBI taxonomy): Bacteria > Pseudomonadati > Pseudomonadota > Gammaproteobacteria > Pseudomonadales > Pseudomonadaceae > Pseudomonas > Pseudomonas sp. YQ_5. The sequence continues at coordinate 85,348 of NZ_JBICJS010000096.1, forward strand.
TGTCGTTGGCTGTGCAAGGGTTTTCCCCCTTAAAACCGATGCATTCTGGAGTATGGCTGATTTGCTGTCGAATGCCTTATGACTAAAGGGCGCAAGGTGAACGATATTTAATCCTGTACCCCTTCTGTACCCATAACGTTCTTTTCCAGTTTCGCCGGTTCCGCCCAATCGTTGGCAGAGTTCAACCACTTGGCGCGGGTCGAGAGAAGCACCTGCATCGAGTGTCCAAGCTGCCCTGCAATGAATGCCGGATTCGTGGTGACGAGCCAGAAGGCTGGAAGGTGAATGGCGACTCCGTCGAGGATCGTGTCCCGGGAAGTGGTGTAACTCATCATGGCTCTGGCCGCTGAGTTCGCCGTTTAGTTGATCACGGCCGACAGCTTGGCCTGTGGATTATCGCTGACTGCCTCAAAGGCCTCCAACTGCATGTAACGCCGTTGCATGCACCATTTGTCGTTCTGCTCCAGCAGCATCGCGCTTACCAGATCGAGCGCCGCCCGCGCGGCGCATCGCGAGCTGGCGCTCGCTCCTACGTTTTTTTCGGGCCAATTGTTCCTGAGGATTTTGCGCGCGAACGCCTTGGCGCATGGCTCGATAGCGCGTCGTACAAACCAGGCGGTCGCGCGCGCCCGCACAGGCGTTACTGGCCCGAAAAAAACGTAGGAGCGAGCGCCAGCTCGCGATGCGCCGCGCGGGCGGCGCTCGGTCTGATAACCACCAAAAACCCCATGACAAACAACTCCAGGCCCCACCGAACCCAACGCCATGATCGTCTGCTTCGAGTCCAGGCTGCGCACCGAACGTTCTCACACAGCCTGGGTCGATAGCCGCAAACCGCACCTGAGCGCATTCGACCCTTCGCAGCCGTTCGAGGTGTCCAGGATACCTGTGGCGATTCAAATCAACGGCCAGGGGCGGCCTCCGAAGTCAGCGCTAATCAGGACGGGACAACTATCCGTCGAGTCAATATGGCCTAGTTCGAAGTCGCAATCTTGGTTCTGTCAGGCAGGGCCATGCATCACTACAGTGGGCACCGACAACACCTTTCCACTGCGAGCAACTACCCATGAAAAGCCGTATCGATTACTTCAAACTGTCCCCCCAGGCGTCCAACAAGTTGGTGGACCTTACCCTGCACCTGAGCAAGAAGCCGCTACTGGCCGAGCTTGCTCACCTCGTCATGCTTCGGGCGTCCCAGCTTAATGGCTGTGCGTTCTGCGTGGACATGCATGTGAAAGAGGCCAAGATTCATGGCGAGCGCGAGTTGCGTCTTCACCACGTTGCCGTCTGGCGTGAGTCGCAGCTGTTCTCGCCTGTCGAGCGCGCCGCGCTGGAGTGGGCCGAAGCTCTGACCCAGTTGCCACCCCATGGCATTCCTGAAAGCTTGTATGCGAAGGTGCGTGAACACTTTTCCGAACAGGACTTGTCGGATTTGACGTTCCTGATCGTCGCGATCAATGGTTGGAATCGCCTGAACGTGGCCTTTCAGGCGATCCCGGGTTCGTCCGATGAGGCATTCGGTTTGACCAAGGCCAACCTCAACTGAGCATCTTGCTGATCAAAGCGCCAAGCTGCTCGCTTTGGGCAGCCGTGGCGCAGTTTGTAAAGCTCAGCAGCAGCCCCGAATGACGTTGAGACGATAAATACCAGCGCGACAATGCCTGTACCGACATGCCCCTTGCCAACAATTGCTCGGCCAGGGCCGTGTCGCTTGTCTCTTCTGGTAGACGCAGCAGCAAATGCATGCCGCCTGGGGAACGATCAACCTGAATGCGCTTCGGCAAACTTCGTTCCAGCGCTTCAATGGTCATCACTCGTCGTTCGTTATAGAGCCGGCGCATGCGCTGGATATGGCGGGTGAAATGACCCTCTGCGATGAACTCCGCCACCAGGGCCTGGGTAATCGATGGTGAACCGGCGGAAAATAACGTCCGACCCACGCGTTCAAACGCCGCTACCTGCGCCTGGGGCACCACCAAGTAAGCCAGGCGGATACCGGGAAACAGCACCTTGCTGAATGTGCCGGCATACAGAACCCTCCCATTGCGATCCAGACTGGCGAGCGCCGGAAGCGGACGACTGACATAGCGATACTCGCTGTCGTAGTCGTCCTCGACAATCCAGGCGCCGGTGCGGGCCGCCCAATCCAGGAGCAGCTGCCGTCGAGGCAGCGACAAGGCCATTGACAGCGGGCTCTGATGCCCCGGTGTAACCGTGGCTACCTGCGCAGGCTTGGACGTAGCGATAGCCTGTTCCACATTCATACCATCACCATCAACCGGGACTGCCTCCAAGTCCATCCCGAACTGGCGAAGTACCTGGCGCGTAATGGGATAACCCGGGTCTTCCACCCACGCGCGCTCGCATGACTGCAACAACGTCTGAGCGACGAAGGACAGGCTGTTTCGCCAACCACTCGTGATAAATACCTGATGGGCACCGCAATCGATACCTCGGGACATCTGCAAATACGAGGCGATGGCGCTGCGCAATGCCGGCAGACCGTGGGGCGCCGGATAATCCAGATCGCCCAGACGCATGCCGCGTAGATATCGAGCACCGAGACGTGCCCATATCTTTCGCGGAAATGCATCCATTGCGGGCACACCCATCTGGAACGGCAAAAGCTGGAGCGGTCGACGTATGGAGTCAGAATCGTCTGTAACCTCCAGCGTAGGGGGCATTGCGCTGACCGACCTTTCAGGCGTGCGCAACTCGGGATTGACCACTGTGCCTCTCTGCCCGAGCGCCAGTAGGTAGCCCTCACTGGTCAGTAAAGAATAGGCAAGTTCGACGGTGCCGCGCGCAACACCTAATTCCTTTGACATGGCACGCGCGGACGGCAAGCGATCACCGGGAGACAGGGTGCCGGCAGCGATAGCGGTCAGCACTCGGTGGTAGAGCTGACGATACAAAGGAGAGCTGGATAGCTCATCCAGAGGCGCGAAAGGAGGCGAAGAAGAATTCGTCATGGCCTAGTTCATATTCCATTTCTTGGCTCAATCAAGTGGGCTAATCCTAGTTCAAGATAGCGCCATCACCTACTGGCAGAGGCTGGCTTTCATGACACTCACTCCTCACCAATTTGTACCCAGCGTGCTTGATCTGGCTGACGCCAACCTGCGCCCTCTGGATACCTCTCACGACCTGCACGCCGCGTTTCCGGTGATGCAGCAATTGCGCCCCCACCTGGCTAGCGAAGCCGACTTCATCAGTCGTGTCGAGCGTATGCGCACCGAGGGATATCTTCTGGTTGGTGCCTTCGACTCAGGCAGTCTGGTGGCGCTGGCTGGTTACCGCCTCCAGGAGAATCTGGTCTACGGCACATTTCTGTATGTCGACGATCTCATAACCGCTGAAACCCAGCGAGGTCATCAATGGGGAGCGCGGTTATTGAAGGCCTTGGAGCGGTTGGCGCGCGCCAGTGGCTGTGCCCGCCTTGTGCTTGATACCGGTTTGGCCAACGCCCGAGCCCAACGCTTCTACTCCCGTGAAGGCCTGCATAACAGTGCACTGCGCTTTCAAAAACAGTTCGACGCACCATGACTCTCGCCGTTATCAAACTGAGGCAATTACATGACTTCCCAGAAGCAGCCAATTGTTCCGTTGAGAGTTCTTCGCCTGGTCGCCAGCCCCAATGGTGACAGTTCGGAAAGTCTCAAACTGTCCCAACAAATTCTGTTTGCCTTGGCCCTCCATGCTGGCAGACGCGGTATCGAAGTGACGGATTTCGATCTCCACACATTAGCTCCAGTCGATGCCTCATACGCTCGGACTCTGGCCAATCAGCGAGCGGTCTCAGCGGGAGAACAAGAGGGGACGCTGAACCGTTCGAACGCACTCATCAATCAATTGCAGGAGTGTGACGTACTGCTGATTGCCACTCCAATGCACAACTACAGCGTGCCCGCCCCGCTCAAGGCCTGGATTGACCATGTAGTGCGCGTGGGCAAGACGTTCCTGAGCACCAGCGAAGGGAAGGTCGGTACGTTGGTGGATCGACCGGTCTATGTCGCCATTGCTTCCGGTGGCTACATCAATGGGCCGAGTGCCCGACAGCCCGACTTTCTGCGCCCCTACCTGACCGCCGTCCTTGCGACCATCGGCCTCAACCAAGTGCATTACTTCAGCGTTGAAGGTACTGCCAAGGGAAAGGCGTCCCTGGATGCTGCTAGAGAGCGTGGATACGGTGAGGTACAGGCTTTCTTCTCCAGTGTCACTAACGCTTTGCAAGGACAACGCCTATGAGTCGCCTCAATTGGTTTGCAGCATCGCCCGGCGCCGCCAAGGCCCTCGGGGGACTGCATCATTTCGTAACCACTGGCACAGACCTGCCAGCGCCATTGATCCATCTGGTTTTTCTCAGGGTTTCTCAACTCAACGGTTGCGCACATTGTATTGATCTGCATTCACGTGATTTGATCAAAGAAGGCATGTCGGTGGACAAATTGCTGCTGATACCGGTGTGGCATGAGGTGCAGTATCTGTTCTCGGAGCAAGAGCGCTCGGCATTGGCCTGGGCTGAGGAAGTCACGCGGGTAAGTGAAACTCACGTCTCTGATGAAGCATATGCAGCCGCATCGGCGGTATTTGCAGAAAAGGATCTGGTCGACCTGACAACGGCGATTGCCGCAATGAACGCTTTCAACCGTATGGGCGTCAGTTTCCGTGTACGGCCTGCTGCCAAGGCGTGATGGCTATGTTGGGGCCGCGCAGCGGCCTTGACCAAGATGTCTGCAATGGGTTGATTGCGGTCAGTTGCGGTTTTCCGCTATCGACCCATAGCTGCCCTCCGCGAAAGGCAGCTACCGGCCAATAGCGGCCGTTCTGGAATGGCAGGAAACGACCGATAACGGCCTTCGATACGCGACTTTCGCCCGCCAGCGGCTCGATTGTAAGAATATGGCGGAGAGCTGCAAAACCGCCTACGCTTATAGAATGATTCCTCGAACGCCTTGCCCATCTGGTGGTATAGAACCGAGAGATCTGACTTCCTTTGACCGTCCGCTTAACACCCACCCGGACCAACCCGCGCCTATCGCCAGCAACTGCCCCCTGAGTCCGGTCCACACGACCAGCAGTACGGCGCAACGGGTAAAAGCCAGACCCAGTCCCCCCACTGCCGTTCAAAAGCGACCGATGCCGCAGCACCTCTGGAAACGGGGGCGCTGTTCACGTTCTGCCATGAGGTCAATCCGTATGTATCGGCCGAGCACGATTCCTTACCAGAAGCATCGAGGGTTCAGCCGAACCTTCACTCAGGGGCATTTGAGCCTTGGATTATTCTTTCCCATGGAGGCGTTCGACGGGGACACTCCGAGCATGCTCAACCAGGTCACACTGGCTAAACAAGCCGAGGCGCTGGGCTTCTGCGCGCTCTGGTTTCGCGACGTGCCGCTTCGCGACCCTGGCTTCGGCGATGTCGGCCAAGTCTTCGACCCCTGGGTTTACCTGGGTTATATGGCCGCCCATACCTCGGAGATTGCACTTGGCACCGCCTCCATCGCCATCCCGCTGCACCATCCCCTGCACACGGCCAAGGCGTCAGCCAGCGTAGATCAGTTGAGCACTGGTCGCTTGATTCTGGGGGTTGCTTCGGGAGATCGGCCAGTGGAGTTTTCGGCGTTTGGCGTCGATCCAGAAAGGCGTGGAGAGATCTTTCGAGAACACTACGAAGTGATTCGCCGCGCCCACAGCACCAGTTTTGAGCCCATCCACTGGAGCACTGGTGAAATGCAAGGCGCAGACCTGATTCCGAAACCGACCACCCAATTCATTCCAATGCTCGTGACCGGCAACAGTCGCCAGTCACTGGATTGGATCGCGCGTGAGAGCAACGGATGGATCAACTATCCACGCATTCCGAACATGCAGCGGCTGGTCGTGGAAGATTGGCGACTGGAGGTCACGAAACAATGTGGTTCTGTGTATAAGCCCTTTACTCAGTCGCTGTACATCGATCTCGATGAGAATCCGTCAACGCCACCCACACGTATCCATTTGGGGTTCAGACTTGGACGTTACCATCTACGTTTTTTGCTGGAGTCGCTTGAGGAAATCGGCGTGGACCACGTCATTCTCAATCTCAAATACGGCAAGCGCCCTGCGGTGGAAGTTATTGAGGAATTGGGTACGCACATCGTTGCGCAGTTCGGAGTGCAGCCGCGTCAGGCAGCTCATTGAACATCGGTCACTGCTACGCCGACGAATGCTCACTTGACGAAACCATAAGGTGTCACGGCGCGGATGACCTCCGGTTCTATATCAATGATGGAGATCTTCGCGCCATGAGCGACCGGTGCCCGGCAAACAATCTACCCTACCCAGCCTAAACCCGTGATGAGCACGTTGCCTTGCAGATTCTGTGCGGCTTCCACGCCGTCCCTGGACACGATTTGCGCGCGTATCCTTTCACTTATACCGAGCGCGCAAGCATGGCATGAATCCTGGACACGGCACTTTAGCCATGACATTTATCTTCAATACAAGTGTTTTGATTGATCACCGCCCGGAACAGCAGCAGGCCCAAGCTATCCTGATTTTCACAAAATACATCGTGGGCCTCCCAGTACTGACTGGAGCTTCCTATTGGGTTTGCTTAGCCGGGTAGCTTGGCCGCAAGGACGTCAACCTTCTCGATTGATGGCGGTTCGGCAAATAGCTCGGCAGCGTTTGCCATAAGCGCCGCCGCGACCTTGCCCGAAAGATGAGCCTGCCGGCCCGCTTCATCCGGGAATGCGTCAAAGATGCCAAAGGTGGACGGCCCCAAGCGGATTCCAAACCAGGCTGTAGTGGCTGGCTCCTCCTCCACTAACGGAAGGCCACCCAAAAGAAAGCTCTCTACATCCTTTTCTTTCCCGGGTTTTGCTTCTAGGCGAACGAACAACGCTACTTTGACCATGATGTGGCTCCTGTTGTTACGATGCGGCTGGCGCTATCAGATCGCGATAGCTAAGAGGGGCATCCGAGACTCTTAACTATGGTCGACGATACCAGGATTACAAACCCAAATAGACCAAGGGTAGCGGCGAGTAGCGCACGAGCAGTGAGAACGACGTAGTGGGCAGCATGTAACCGCAAGTCAGCCACTTGCTCACTTGGTCCCACCCTCTGGTCTGATAATGATGATTCAACGATATCTGAAATTTAGAAAAACATAAGAGATCATGGTTGCTGTCAGGCCGACCAATATGTACTCGACGCGGGGTAAAAACACGACTAACCCGCCCAAAGAAAACACTATCAACGTGTTTTGTAGGATGTATTTCCTTATTCTACTCACGGCTATGAAATAGCCATATTGCTTACCTAGGAAAAACAAGGCCATGCCGGTGATCGACATAATCTGGAAATCGCGTATCGCAATGTCGTTCAGGATCGCATGCCTAATCAAATTTGCCAGAAGTGCCAGCCCCATAAAAAGAAAAAGGTGCGAGTAGATTAAGGCGTGTCCACTCATACTGCTTTGATGTTTGTTCAGCAAGTAAAAACTATCAAAATAGATCCACCAGATACTGCAAATCATGATAAATCCGGTGATGGCTGCCATCACATTATAATAACCCCATTGAATGTTAGATAAGCCTCCGGAAAGGCTAATAATTGACTCCCCCAATAAGATTAGGGTGAGTAGGCCTATGCGCTCAACCAAGTGCTCTGTGTGTGCTGGCAACGGTTTTAGTTTAGTCCAGAAAAATACAGGAAACAGAATATCAAGAACAATCCCAATATAAGCAACAAGGTAACGCAAGGGCGGGTCAAAAATAACGGATGAAAGGCTAATAACTGCGCTAACTAATAGGGCGAAGCCAAGCCTTGAGGAAAGTTCGCCGCGAGAATCGAGTTTACTAATGGATGAAATATACATAACACTGATGATTGCACGTATACCAAAATAGCAGGCAATAATGAGCGGGTAGTTCACTTCCAAGTCTTCCCCGATCCGTGCCGATAGCACAATGAGCAGGAGCATTATGAATAATGTTGCCAAACGGTGAAGATTGCTGTCTGTATCGAACCTGTTGGAGTAAATCGTGTGACTGGACCAGATCCACCACAACGGCACAAAAAGCAGTAAGAATGTCCATAATTGCTTATGTTCAAAGTGCCCATCATGAACATGTCCGAGAGTGTGCGTAACTTGGCCTATCGTAACAACGAAAGTCAGGTCAAAAAACAACTCCAGCCATGTGGCGTGTCGATTTTCTTCATAATACTTCAAAGATTTCATTAGTTGCCGGCTCCGTGCCCACCTCTTTAATGTAAAAGGAAGCTAACGTTGGTTTTTCCTCGGCTCCGATGTTGGTGATGCCAAGCCGATTTGGCTCTCTAGCGATTTCGTCCACGCACTAACAAAAGCTCAATCATCTGACTTATCCCGATGAACTCTGGAACTCCGTCATAGCGAAGCCCGTCAATGTAAAACGCTGGGGTGCCATTCACGCCGCTGCGTACACCGCCATTGAAATCGGCTTGTATTTTGGGAATGTAAGTATCCTCTTGCATTGCAAGATCGAATTCCTCCCTGGAAAGGCCGTGTTTGAGAACGATGGCGCGATACAGCGGCAGGCCCAATCGATCCTGATTTTCGTACAATTCGTCGTGGGCCTCCCAGAATAATCCTCGACTCCCGGCATACTCAGCGGTGACCGCTGCACCCAATGCATGGGGGTGAGCGGTGGTCAGAGGGAAGTTACGGAACACAAACAGCAAGTCATCGCGAAAATGCTGTTGCAGATTCTTGACCATCCAATAAGCTTCACCGCAATAGGGACATTCATAGTCGCCAAATTCGATCAAGGTGACCTTGGCATGCGCACTTCCCTGGCGATGGTCGTTGGCACTTACCGGGACTTTGAGAGTGGCCATCTAATCACCTGTTAATTTTTGGTTGGCGTGCTTTGTGGCGAATTCGCCAAAGCATCCAGCGCATCCAGAATACCGTCCGCACCAGGGTTGATTGCCATCGGGGAGACGTAGCTCCAGGCAACCCCCCCGTCCTTGTCAATCACGAACAGCGCACGCTTACAAACCCCGAGCTGGGACTGGTACGCTCCATACTGTCGTGCCACAGCCCCTTTGGGCTCGAAATCGGCCAGCAGGCTGAAGTGAAAATTCCTATCTTTGGCAAAGGCCTGATGACACCAGGCGCTGTCAACCGAGATACCCAGTAGCGCCGCACCGTATTCTCTGAATGTGGGTAGCAACTGGTTGTACAAAGTCAGTTGGTCACCACACACGGAAGTCCAGTCAGCGGGATAAAACGCCAATATCACGGGATTTCCCTTTAGCTCACGCAGCGACAACTGTTGATCAGGGGTTGCGTGAAGAGTGAAGTCGGGCGCGACAGTGCCGGCCGGCAGCGGCCCCTGAACCAGGTCGCCATTGGTTTTTTGTGCATCATCGAACTCTAAAGTATTCATTGCTTGAACCTTGATAGATGGGTGGTTGGGACGTGCTCAGTGGGATGCGACGTGCCCGGTGGGATAACTCCATCCACCATCAAGGGGTTCAAAAAAAGACAACGCTGCCTCGATCTCAGCCTGAGCCTGAGTGATTTCGGCAGCGAAACGTTCACGTTCCGCATCAAGGAACACAAGAAGATCCGCCGTGTAATCGCGGAATTGGATTAGGCCAGGTTGGCAGGGGAATGGTCAGATTCGCTCTGGCTCACCAATGACTATAGTCGTTGATGACGCTTACCGTAGTAGCTGAACGATTTTTCGCTACCCTCCAGTGCCAACAACACTCACGCGCTTATCTTGCTGCCATTTCAGGCGGCGTTTTAACACGATGATTTTGGCAGCTATTTCGCCACTTCAGACAAATTTACATCTGCTTTCTAGACGACAACTGCTGCCCCTTACGACAAGCAGAAATCGACCAGAGGCAGACACTGAAACCGCTTTCAGGTCTACAGAATGAAGGTTGATATGGGAAATGCTCTGGACAAACGAGTCGTTGTCATTAGTGCCGGCATCGTGGGCGCTTCGCTGGCGTAACACCTGGCTGATAAAGGCGCGAATATCACCTTGGTTGAGGCTGAAGGTATCGCGTCGGGAGTGTTTGGAGATTCACTCGCATGGAGCAACATCCTATACGGATAACGTGACCCCATTGCAGCACTGCGCGGAGCAGCAGTCAAAGATGCGGCTCGCGCAGCGATGGTGCTGTACCTAACGAATAGTCGAGATCGGTCTTCGGGAAGCTGAGCGGTAGACTTTGCGAATATTGTCACTGACCGCTTTTGGCCGTTAGCTGCCCTCCGCCAAGGGCAGCTATGGGTCGGTTGCAGCCATTCGCGAGTGACCGCTAACGACCCAAAGCTGCCCGTGGCAACAGGTAGAAAACGGCCAGTAGCGGTCCCTCGCAACCGGTAGCTTTCGACCCTTTGCAGACGTTTGAGGTGGCTACCAAACCGAGGGCGATTCATCCGACGCCTGGTAAAGCTTTCGATACTCCGCGCTCAGTTGCTCCCGGTTGAAAGCCAGGTTGCGTCCGCTTGGGTTCGGCAAAATCCATACTGAAGCGCTGCCGAATGACTCTGCCTGCAAACCCCATTGCAGCTCCTTGCGCCCGGATAACCCGGCATAGGCAGCCTTGCCGAGGAAGGCAACGTAGCGGGGCGCATACCGGGCGATCTTTTGCTCGAAGCGGGCGGCTACCGCGCTGAACTCACTTGCTGAAACCTGATCCGCTCGGGCGGTGGGGCGCTCGACCACGGCCGTCAGCCCGCAACCGTAATGCAACAGCGAACGATCCTCCTGGGGGCTCAGTTCGTGGGGCGTAAACCCGGCCAGGTAAAGCGTGCGCCAGAACCGATTGCCGCGGCCTGCGAAATGATGCCCCTCCCGGGCGGCCAGCAGCCCCGGGTTGATCCCGCAGAACACCACCGAAAGGCCCTCGGTCAGAATATCCGCCAGGCCTTCCCCGGCCGCGTTGCCGTTCAACCGCAGATTACCCGCACGGCATGGCGGACCTGAGCGCTCAGCTCTTCCCGGGATTTGCCCGCGCGCGCGCGAATCGAAATGCTGTGCAGCAGCGACGAGGCCAGTATGGCCAGTGCTTCAGCGTCGGCGCCCTCTGGCAATTCGCCGGCTTCGACTGCCTTGCGCACCCGCGCTTCCACGTCAGCGTCCAGCTGGCTCAGCCTCAGCGACAGCAGGTCGCGAATCTGCGGGTCTTCCACGGCTTCGGTGGTCGCCGTACCAATAGCAAAACAGCCCCGAGGCTGGCCTTTGCCAGAGAAGTAGATCGCCAGCTGGCCTTCATAAAACCCGGTCAGGGCCTGCTCCAGGGTCAGGCTGCTGTCGCTCAGCGCAGCCTGCATGGCCGCGTGGGCGGTCTCCCAATATTGGTCGAGGGCCTTGAGGTAAAGCGCGTGTTTGTCGCCGAACGCGGCGTAAAGGCTGGGGCGATTCATGCCCGCGGCGCTGGCGATGCTGTCCAGCGAGGCGCCGGAGTAACCCGTATTCCAAAACACGCCCAGTGCTTGCTCCAGCGCTGTGTGCGGGTCGTACGCCCGTGGGCGGCCGCGGCTTTTTCCTTCTGTCGGTTTATTTTGTGCCATGTCGTACAAAATCCTTGCAAGGGGAGGGGGTCACTCATATTCTTACACTATCGCACAAAATTAAGGAGCCAGAAATTCCTTGATGGAAAGGCGGGTTGCAGCAGCGCTCGAAACGGGTCTGGCGGCGACTGAAACAGCGGTACGGAGTGATCCTCCCGGCCGCCAATGCACTGGATGAATCACCGCATTTAACGACGCATTTGAAGAGAGCCGCCATGACCCAGCATTTAGATCTCACCGCAGAACAAGCCCGCGCGTACCCTCTGGAGAGGGCGCCGAAAAAGCCGCTCAAGCAGAAGCTGCGGCCGGTACTGATGTTCGGAGTTCCCGCCCTGTTCGCAGCGATTGGCTATGGCAAGTACATCGCCAACGAGCCTTTCGTCTCCACCGACAATGCCTACGTCCGCGTGGCCAAGGCGTCGATCAATGCCCGGGTTGCCGGGCAGGTGGTCGACATCGCGGTCGACGACAACCAGCCCGTGCACAAGGGCCAGGTGCTGTTCCGTATCGACCCCAAGCCGTTGCAGATCGCGGTTGAACGGGCGCAGGCCCAGCTGGCGAACGCCCGGCTGCGCATCGACGGCCTCAAGGCCAGCTATCGGCAGCAACAGGCCGAGCTGCAATCGGCCCAGGCCTCGGCGCAATACGACCAGAAAGAGTTCGCCCGCAAGAAAGCCCTGATCGCGACCGAGTTCGTGTCCAAGGCCCTGTACGAGCGCGCCGAAACTGACCTGAAAGTGGCTCGCCAACGCATCGCCTCCATCCAGCAGCAAATCGCCAGCACCGTTGTTGCCCTGAACGGCGACCCGGACATCGCCGCCGACCGCCACCCGACCGTGCGCGAGGCCCAGGCGCACCTCGACGAAGCGCAGTTGTACCTGTCCTACGCCACGGTGACCGCGCCAGCAGACGGCATCGTCGCCAAGGTCGATGAGTTACAGGTGGGCAACTTCGTGAACAATGGTTCGCCGGCGTTCGCGTTGATTTCCGACCGGGAAATCTGGGTCGAGGCCAACTTCCGCGAGACGCAGCTGACGCATATGCGCCCTGGCCAGGCGGCGACCATTACCCTCGACACCTACCCGGACCGGCCGTTCAAGGCACATGTAGTCAGCATGAGCCCCGGCGCCGGTGCCGACTTCGCGCTGCTGCCGCCCGAGAACGCCACCGGCAACTGGGTGAAGGTGGTGCAGCGGGTACCGGTTCGCCTGGAACTGGACGACGCCGACCCCGCGTTGCCGCTGTTCTCCGGCACCAGTGCTACGGTGCGGGTCGATACCGAGCACCGCACCCCATGGTGGCATCCGCTCAAATCGTGGTTGTCCGCAGGTAACTCGTGATGAGCACTTCAACAGCAGATGCGCGGGCGCTGAGGTTTGTTGCCTTGCTCGCCACCTACCTGCAGTCGGTCAACCTCCCGTTGCCCAATGCAGGACTGCGCTTGATCCAGGGCAGCCTGTCGATGACCGACGACCAGGCCGGGTGGATTTTCACCGCGTACCTGGCGGCGAGCGCGATCACGATGCCGGTGGCGCAATGGCTGGCCGGGCGCTTCGGCTTGAAGCGGGTCTACCAGGCTGCGCTGGTGGCGTTCGCCATCGGCCTGTGGCTTTGCACACTGGCCGACACGCCGCTGGAATTCATCGCCGCGCGGGTACTGCAGGGTTTGGCCAGCGGTGTGATAGCACCGCTGTCGATGGCCATCGCGCTGCAGACCTTGCCCGCTGACCGTCGTCCGGCATTCGGCCCGAAATGGACGGCGCTGGTGCTGTTCGGCATTGTCAGCGGCCCCGGCATCGGTGGCCTGGTGTGCGAGTACCTCGACTGGCGCCCGATGTTCTACCTCAGCCTGCCGCTGATCGCGTACATCCTGATGGTGGTCAGCTCGCTGCTCGCCGAAAGCAAGGCGGATGCACGCCCGGCGTTCGACTTCCTTGGCTTTGGCAGTTTCACCGTCGGCATGATCGGCCTGCAGATGCTGCTCGACCGGGGTGAACGGCTGGACTGGTTCGACGCGCCGGAAATCTGGATCGAAGCGCTGGCCAGCGCGCTCGGCCTGTACCTGTTCGCTGTCCACATGCTCACGCGTGACACGCACTTCCTCGGCAAGGGCCTGATCGGCGACCGTAACTTCGTGCTGTCGACGGTCATGTTCTTTGCCCTGGGTTTCGTGTTGCTGTCGACTATGGCCCTGACCTCGCCCATGCTCGATGAAATCCTCGGTTACCCGCCGGACACCACTGGCTTGCTGACCGTGCCGCGCGGTGTCGGGCTGGTGGGCGCATTCCTGTTGATGGGGCGTGCGCCGGCGTGGGTCGACGCCAGACTCTTGGTCGCCGCCGGTATCGCCCTGGTGGTGTACGCCAACGGGCTGATGCTCGGTTACTCGCCGCTGATGGACTGGACGCCGGTGGCCGTCACCGGATTCATCCAGGGCGTGGGGCTCGGCATCCTGATGCCAGCGCTGAGCAAGACCGCGTTCAGTACCCTCGACCCGAAACTGCGGCCCGAAGCCTCCGGCTTCTTCAACCTGATGCGGGTTTACGGCAGCACCCTGGGCGTGGCCGTGGTGCAGATCTTTTTCTTCAACAACACCCAGGCGATGCATTTGGCGCTGGCCAGCCAGCTGACGCCTTATCGCGTGGCACTGCCGACTTCGCTGCCGGCACTTGAAGGGCTCAACCACCTGATCACCCACCAGGCGGCGTTCGTCGCGGTGATGGGCCAGTTCAAGGTCCTGATGCTGGCGATGCTCGTGGTGAGCCCGCTGGTGCTGTTCCTGCGCAAGCCTGCTGCAGCCAACTGATGACGTGGAGTCCGAACCATGAACGCTTCTCTGCACTTCACCTCGCTGGCACTGCTGGCGATGCTCTCTGCCTGCACCGTCGGCCCTGATTTCCAGCGCCCGGCGCCCAGCCCCTCACAGCATTACGATCAAGCGGCCGAACAACACTTCGCCATGGGCGAACAGCTCAAGGGTGACTGGTGGTCGGCGTTTCGTTCGCCCAAGCTCGACCAGGTGGTACGTCGCGCCATCGACGGCAACCTGGAACTGTCGGCCGCTGATGCGACGCTCCGGCAGGCTGCGGCGTCGGTCGCGGCGGCGGAAGGGGCGTTGTACCCGCAGGTGGATTTCGCTGCGGCCGGTGGTCGCCAGCGCACCCACAACGGCGCAGAGCCGAGCGTGGCGAATGTCTACGCCATCGGCCCGCGCGTCGCGTTTGACCTGGATGTGTTCGGTGGCAACCAGCGGGCGGTCGAACAACAGCAGGCGCTGGTCGACCTGCAAAAGCATCGCTATGAAGCGGCTTACCTGACGCTGACCGGCGAGGTCGCCAGCCAGGCATTGTTGCTGGCTTCGGCCAACGCACAGATCCAGGCCGTGCAGACGCTGCTGGCTAACGACGGGAAAAACCTCGACCTGGTGCGCTCGGCCCAGGTGAGCGGCGCCACCACGCAGGTCGACGTCTCGCTGGCTGAAACCCGCCTCGCCCAGGACCGTACCTTGTTGCCACCCTTGGCCCAGCAGCGTGATGCGGCGCGCCACTCGCTGTCACTGCTGGCCGGCAAGGGGCCGGCGGACTGGATAGCCCCGGACTTCAGCCTGGATGAATTCGCGCTGCCGTCGAACATCCCGGTCAGCCTGCCCTCGGCACTAGCCCGCAGCCGGCCGGACATCCTCCAGGCCGAGGCCGAACTGCACCTGGCCAGCGCGGCGGTCGGTGTCGCGACCGCCCATCTGTATCCGCAGGTGGTGCTGTCGGCTTCGCTGATGCAGGCCGCGTCCGGCAATGGCGGAGCGGCACTGTGGGGGTTCGCCGCCGGGCTGACGGCGCCGGTCTTCAATGGCGGCACGCTCAAGGCTGAACGCCAGGGTGCGGTCGAAGGCTACAACGCATCGCTCGCCCGGTATCAACAGACTGTCCTGGAGGCCTTCGGTCAGGTCGCGGACACCCTGCAGGCGCTCAACCATGGCGCCGAGCACAGCCAGGCGCAAAACGACGCCCTGCGCGCCGCCGACACCAGCCTGCGCCTGAACCGCCAGGCCTACGCCCAGGGCGAAACCAGCCTGCTGCAGGTGCTGGAAGCCGAACGCGCCTATCAGCAGGCCTTGCTGGGCCAGATCCAGGTGAAGACCGCCCGTTATCTGGACTCGGTGCGCCTGTTCGTGGCGCTGGGCGGCAATTCGGCCGGTGTCCTGGACCAGGCCGTCGCGCTGCGCCGGACCTCGAAAACCCTTTGACGCAACTACCTGGAGCACGACATGACCTACGAAGCCTTTCACGACGAACTTCGCGACACCCGCATCCCCCTCAACAATGGCGCCGGCTCGATGCCGGCCGTGGGCTTCGGCACCCTGTTCCGCGACCTCAGCATGACCACTGAAGCCGTCAAATGCGCACTGGAGACCGGCTTTCGCCACTTCGATTGCGCCGAACGCTATCGCAACGAAACACAGATCGGCGACGCCTTTGCCCAGGTGTTTTCTGCCGGTTCGATCAGTCGCGAGGAGGTGTTCATCACCACCAAGTTGTGGAACACCAACCACCGCCCCGAGCGGGTGAGGCCGGCTTTCGAGGCGAGTTGCCAGCGCTTGCAGGTCGACTACATCGACTGCTACCTGATCCACACGCCGTTCGCCTTCCAGGCCGGTGATGACCAGGACCCGCGGGACGTGTTCGGGCATGTGCTCTACGACGCCGACGTCCAGTTGATGGACACTTGGCGCGCCCTGGAAAGCCTGGTGGATGAAGGCCGCTGCAGGTCCATCGGGCTTTCGGACATCGGTCTTGAGGCACTGAAGGACATCGTTGCCAACGCGCGCATCAAGCCGGCGGTGGTGCAGATCGAGTCCCACCCGTACCTGCCGGAGTGGGAAATGCTGGAGTTCTGCAAAGCGCACGGGATCATCCTGCTCGCGTTCGCGCCGCTGGGGCATGGCATGGAGCCGAATGTGCTGGAGGACTCGGTGATCACCGCGATTGCCCGCCAGGTGCAGAAAACCCCGGCGCAGGTAGCGCTTGCCTGGGCGGTGCAGCGGGGCACGGCGTTCCTGACCACTTCGGTGAACCCGGGGCGGATTCAGGAAAACATCGACATTGAGACCTTGCCGCATCGGGCGATGCATGAAATCAGGAAAGAGATCACCACGCGGGTGCGTTTCAACGCTGTGGTGGAGACTGGTGTACCGGGGTTCATTCCGCGCAAGCACTGACATGCGAGAGGGGGACTCCATCAGGAGCCCCCCCCTGTTCTGAGCTACTTTCCGGGAGCACTCCGATGGACATCTTCCAGAGCATGCGTTTCTTCATCGCCGTCGCCCAGAGCGGTAGTTTCACCGCTGCAGCGCAGTCGCTGGCGACCACCACCACGAACGTTTCGAAAAGCATCACCGCCCTCGAAGCACGCCTGCACACTCGCCTGATCAATCGCACCACCCGACGCCTGGCACTGACCGAAGCTGGCCTGCGTTACCTGGAGCGTTGCGGGAAAATTCTGGATGACGTGCGCGACGCCGACGAAGAGGCGGGTACAGCTCGCACCCAGCCCGTCGGCCGCTTGAAGATCCACACCTTGTCGGCCATCGGTAACCACTACCTGATTGACGCCATTGCCCGCTACCGCAGGGTTCATCCCACGGTGATGTTCGACCTGACCCTGACCAATCGTATCCCTGACCTGCTTGAAGAAGGCTTCGACATGTCCGTCGTCCTGGCCCGCGACCTGCCCGATTCCGGGTTCGTCGCGCAGCGGCTCGGCATGACCTACAGCATCCTCTGCGCCTCGCCGGCTTATCTGCAAGCCCGCGGCGTGCCGGCTTCTCCCGCCGATCTCTCGGCCCACGAGTGCCTGCGTATCGTCAACACGGTAATGCCGGTGGAGAACTGGACGTTCGACGGGCCTGAAGGCATGGAAAGCGTCACCATTCCCGTATCGCCCTTGCACATCAACACCGCCGACGGCATGACTATCGCGATCAAGAAAGGCATGGGAATTGGCGTACAGCCGATTGTGTCGGCCGTGGAGGGCCTGCGGGTGGGGACGCTGGTGCGGGTATTGCCGGAGTACCGGCTGGAAGCGTTGAACCTGTTCGCGATCTATCCATCGCGTAAGTTCGTTGATGCGAAGACCAGAACCTGGGTGGAGTTTCTCAAGCAAGCGATTCCGGAACTGCTGGCAGCGGATGAAGAAGTGGTGTGTGGCTGAATGGAGTGTCGACCCTCCATTGCCTGCGCCAGGCTCAATTGGTGCAGCCGGTGCCCATCATTTGATACGCCAGGATGTGGCGTTTGCCTTTGGAGTCTTCGTACGTCATCTGAACCGGTACTGGCGCGCAGGTGTTGGCCGGTTCGGTAATGGAGATGACCCGTGTGATATCCAGTCTGGTTGCGTAAGTGTAGGTTTCGACTGCGGCAGCGTCGGGTGTGGTGTTGTCCATCGCGTAGGTGTGCGTAGCGATACTGCCCAGGAACAACAGCAGGAGTGAATGCTTCGCCTTCATGAGGGTTACCTTCCGATTCAGGATACCACGGACCAGGATGGCGGGTGGCTTGGCCTAATGTTAGGAGGGCGGGTGTGAGGGAAAAACCGGGAGTTTAAACAAACACTGTTGCCGGAATTGGTATGAATGGTGCGCAATACGGCATCAAACTCAGAAAGCTCTCTTGCCAGTGCCGGCGATGGGCACCCCCACATACAAATGTCTGCTATCGACCCAAAGCGGCCCTTGGCGAAGGGTAGCTAACGGCCATGAGCGGACTTTCGGTTACCGTCGTGCGACTGATATCAGTACGGCGGATCTTTCAGGGTTGTGGGATCAGCGCTCGCGGATGATTTGTCAGTACGTGGGCCAGTGCAATGCTGGCGACGCTTCAGGATGTGCGGACCTCGCGGTGTTCCCGTAGCGCCAAAGGCCAGTTCAGCATCACGATCAAACCCAGCGCAGGCACTGTCGAACGATTCATACAGAGTCTGATCGCGGTAATGCATTTCTAACTCCCGTTTCGCACACTGGACCTGATGGTAATAGAACGCCATGGAATGGATCGCATTGTTCATGGCGGGAATCATTGAAATGTTGAGAAGCTCCAAGTGTGCAAGGTCCTTGTCACGATAAACCTTCATCTGCTCGCGAAATTGCTTGAACTCATCTAAGGAAACATCCATCCAGGTGAGCATGCCTTCTCGAAACGCTTCTTCATCATTCGGAAACACTTTCTTCCAATGCAACGCATCTTTTTGTTGGCCGAAAGCGTGGCACCAGTCCAGAACCGCTAGGTCGAGCGCATTTCGGGAGATTTGGCTCCAAAAATTACTAAGAACCCTGCCTCTTCCGAGCTGCTCCCGCGTAGCTCCAGAAAGTGCCAAGTTCCTCACGAAGCTCAGGCAGTTCATTTCGGCACGGGTGAGCAGCTTAGTCCGGTTCATTGAGATCCTGGTTTAGGGGGCATTAGGGGATTCAGCGTAGCGCTCTGCCCACATCCCCTTCAACCTCGGAGGTTGCGGTTCTGTATGAGGATCCCTATGGCGGGTTGCTAGGACTCAAATGCAGTTTTATGACCGTTGTGGGTCGAAATCGGCCGCTGGTGAGCGGCTGCTCCCGACCCAGGCTGTGTGAAAACCTCCCGACCGATGTGGCTGTTCAAAAAACATCCTAAAAATCGCGCGTCTACGCAAAATCTGGGGCTGCTGACCCGCCATCTCTTTTCAGATTTCACGTACGAGCGCGCTCATCGAAAAGCAGCGGGGGTTTTCACACAGCCTGGACCCAAAGCTGCCATTCAAACTGGTGGCTGCACCGCTGGCACTCTACTTTTCGCAAGTGAGTATGGGGGATGGCGACTAGCCGTTTAGCAGCACCCTGGCTGTCATTCACTGCATCATAGAATAGAGGCAATTTGAGCCTGCCCCTGTGTGGCCGTCAGTTTTTGAGTGGGATGTACAACTCGGTCACGCTGTCCGGGTGCATGGGGCCCAGGAAGCGCTCACCGCTGTATTCGAACTCCACCCCTTCGTCTGGCTCCATGCCGGCAGCAGGCAGCCATTCACTGTAGGCGGCGCGGAAAGTCTCCGGCAGCGTAGTGACTATGCCGTGATGCTCGACCCTGGCGTAATAGCGTGCGGGTATCTGCAACTCCACCATGCCGGTCACCAGTGGTACATCGGCACCTACGGGCAAACCAGCAACATAACGCCATCGTCCGTCATCCAATGGCTGACAGACGCCGAAGGTTCCGACCGGGTCCTGCAAACGATCGATTTCCTTCTCCCGTGGAAAGAAGCGCTCCCACATCTGGCCAATAGTGCCTTCGTCTTGCTGTTGCCAGCTCATCCCCATGATTCGGAGCGCGGGATAATAGATGCGCTCAGGGATTTGCATCGCCGGCATGCAACGCTCCGGCTGAGCCAGGTAACGAGTGAGATGGTCGAGCACCTGCTGGTCGCGGGCAATGGCAGCTTTGAGCTTGCGAGCATGCGCTTGAAGGGACTCACGGAGGCTGACGACACTGTCCAACCCACCGCTGTTCGCCAGTATGCGGATATCCTCCAGTGGCATACCTAGTTGCTTGAGCCAGACAATTCGGCCCAGAGTAACAATCTGTTCGGGCCGATAATATCGATAGCCGTTATCGCGCCCGGTAAGGGCCGGGGTGAACAAACCAATGCTGTCGTAGTGGCGAAGCGTCTTGGTAGTAAGTCCTTGGCAACGTGCCATTTGCCCGATGGTAAGCATGGAAACTCCTGTTTCTACTGGTGAAGACGTAGGTTATTCCTTGACGTAGGGGAAAGCTCAAGCCTAGGTGTGTCAGACCTTGCATTTTATAGATCTGTCTTGACCGGCTAATTGTCTGCTTTCGACCCATTGCCGTCGTTCGGGACAGGTGGCAACCGGCCAGAAGCAGACGACCAACGCCGCGCGCCCGACTTTTACGCTCACGCAACCGCCGCGGAGCAGCGGCGGCTGCACAAGTCCATCAGACGGCCAAGTGCGTCTTGAAGAACGGTACGACCTTTTCCAGCGCCTTCGCGGTGGCTTCCGGCCGATCATACAACTCGTAGTGTGAGGTATCCGGCAGCACGAGCAGTTCCTTGGCTTTCGATGCCGCGCGGCCGTAAATTTCCTGGCCGTCGCGATAGGCGCCGAAACCGCCGGGTCTGTCGCCGATCACGACTAGCAACGGCTGGGTCAGCAACACTTCGGCAAGGTGGAACGCATCCCAATCCACTGCGGCCGCTCGACGCGAGAATAGAAAGCTCGTCAGTCCGTGAGCGGCTTGGCCCCGCGACGTCTTGTAGTAATCGGTGGCTTCCAGGACATCAATGTCCGTGACACCCACCTGCTTGGCCGCGTCCACCGAAGGCGGCAGCACGTCATCCACACGCAACCTGCTGCCACGCGCTTCGATGGTTCTCTGCTGGGCGATAGCCTCCAGCGTACCGACGGGATCATAGCCACCGAAGCCCTCGCGGCTCATTCGTCCGAAATTGACTCCGGTAATCGAAACCACCGCCTTTATCCGGCGTTCGGATTTCGCCGCGCTGATGGAATAGCCGCCACCACCGCACACGCCCAGCACGCCGATGCGATCGGCATCCACGTAGGGTAGCGTGACCAGGTAATCGGTCACTTGGCGGAAGTCCTCCACGCGCTGGCCCGGATCTTCGATGAGGCGTGGCTCGCCGCCGCTCGCGCCCTGGTAGCTGGCATCGAAGGCGATCACCACGAAGCCCTCCTTCGCCAGCGCGGCGCCGTACACGTTGCCCGAAGTCTGCTCCTTGCAACTGCCGATGGGGTGCGCGCTGATGATGGCCGGATACGGTTTTGTCTTGTCAAAACCCGGTGGGAAATGGATGTTCGCGGCGATGTCCCAGGTCATGCCCGGATTGCGGATGTTGACGGTTTCGATGGCGGTGGCCATGGCTGACTCCTCGTAGAGTTGTCGATGGATTCGTGATTTCACGCGCTCGGCGGTTGTAGGCGTGACGCATACGATAGAACTTGGCCAATCTGTTGATAATCCGTCAGAATACGAATTCCATCATTAGGCTGGCTAATCAATGGACGGGCGTCGACTGCAAGACCTAGTGGCCTTCCTTGCCGTGGCCGAGGAGGCCAGCTTCACTCGCGCCGCGGCGCGTCTGGGCATCTCGCAATCGGCGCTGAGCCAGGTCATCCGAGGGCTGGAGGAACGACTTGGCCTGCGGCTGTTCGCGCGCACCACGCGTAGCGTTTCGCCCACCCCGGCCGGCGAACGGCTTCTGGCGCTGATCGGCCCGTCGATGGGGCAGATCGAGTCCGGGCTGGAGGAGATCACTGCACTGCGAGACAAGCCCGCCGGGACGATCCGCCTGACCGCGGACGAGTACGCGGTGCACAGCGTGCTGCAACCGGCGATTGCGCGCTTCCTGCCGGAGTACCCGGACATTCGCATCGAACTGACCATCGACTATGGCCTTACCGACATCGTCAGCGGACGCTTTGATGCCGGCATTCGCCGCGGCGGCCTGGTGGCGAAGGACATGATCGCGGTGCGGATCAGTGGGCCGCATCCGATGGCTGTGGTCGGTGCACCGGCCTATTTTGCCCGGAGGCCGCCGCCCAGGCATCCGCACGACCTCACCGAGCATTCATGTATCAACCTGCGCTTGCCCACACACGGCGAACACTTCGCCTGGTTGTTCACCAAGGCGGGAAAAGAGCAGCGCGTGAAAGTGGAAGGTTCATTGGTCACGAACAGCATCGCCTCCGTACGTGATGCTGCGCTGGCTGGACTCGGCCTGGCCTACCTACCGCAGGCGTACTTCCGCGAATCGCTGGCGTCTGGAGATCTGGTCGAAGTTCTAGGGAGCTGGCGCAAGACCTTCGAGCCTTACCATCTCTATTACCCAAGCCGCCGCCACGCTTCGCCTGCGTTCTCATTGCTGGTCGATGCGTTGCGCCACACGGAATAGCGGCCATTTGCGGTGTCCGCTCAGTTGTTCGCGAGCGTCCGCTTTCGACCCAAAGCGGTCGGCCACGGTCTATCTTTTAAGACTTGAGTCAGATTGATCGAGGCCTTGATGCATGAATTCTCTCTGGATCGCAGTGGCCATTTTTGGGTGCTTGGTTGCCGCCTCGCTTCTCATGATGCAGTGGTACCCAAAGCTGGCATCCCACCATAGAGATGAAGACACAAATACAGTAATTCGCCTGGTAGCTAACATTTTTGTGGTTATGACATCGCTGGTCTTTGGATTGATGATCAATTCTGCCAAAAATACCTTCGAGTCCATTGACGCGAACTTTCATGGGTATGCAACCAGCATGATCATATTTGATCGGACACTGCGGGGCTATGGCGATTCGGCACAAGACACCCGCAACCGACTGGTCACCTATCTTGAGCACGCTATCGAGACGCCATACCGGGGGGACGAGTCGCTGCAACATCGTAACAGCGAGGCAGCTAAATACTTGGATGACATAGGAAAGTCTTTGGCTGCCATAAAGCCGCCGGACCGCTACCATGAAACCATGCTTCAGGATATTCGTCAGCAATATCATTCGCTTATCGAGCAACGCTGGAGGATCGTCGAGCAGTCAGAGGGGGCAATTCCCGGCCCACTCATTGGGATGCTTGTTGCTTGGTTGACGCTCATTTTCGCCAGTTTTGGATACCGAGCGCCACGTAATTCAATGGTGACAGGAATGTTCGTCGTTTCTTCAATGCTTATCGCGGCTTCCGTGTACCTGGTATTGGATATGGACGTGCCATTTCACGGTCCTATCCAGATATCCGACGAGCCTCTGCGCAGGGCGCTCGCCGTAATGCAGCTTTAAGGAAGCAGGGCGCGCCTGTGTTCTGGATGATGTCCTCGTGGCGGACCACATCGAAGTTCGATATTGGCCGATAGCTACCCCTGGAGAATTTCTGCAATGGGTCATAGCGGCGGCTTTCAACGCGCTGTGCAGTGCATTTCCGGCTCCTGATAGCCCCACACCACGATGGCCTCGCCATGGTGCTCCCATAAACTCTCATTTTGTCCCTGGTAGCGCTCGCCACTTGCGGTCTGTTCTAGGTGCATCAGCGAGCTGCGGTCACCGAACTCGACGATGGCCGTGGGCGGCTCGGTGCGGAAGAAGCGGGCAACCACTTCCTTAGCCGGGTTGCCGTCACACTGGTAGAACACCTGGCCGGTGGTCTCGACCAGTCGGTAGCGCGCCTGCAGTTCGGCGATGCGCAGGCGGTAGCTGTCGGCGATGCAGGCGGGCTGGTCCGCGCTTTTCCAGCAATCGTTGCGGCCTTTGATCCAGCCCCGTTGCTCGGTCTTGAGCACCGGCGGATGTTCATTGCCGGCCTTCTGCTGCGCGGCTGTGTAGACCTCGGCCATTTTCCGGTCCAGTGCCGAGAGCGGCTCGCTCTGGCAGATCTGTTGTTCGATGCTGCCGGCCTCGACCTGAGTGCAGTTGAAGGCAGGTCCTGCAGCTTGGGTGTGCGACAGAGGCAGGGTGAGCAGCAGGGGAAGCCAGTGCTTCATGGGAACCACCATTAGCGATTCAGAATACTGGGCTCAGTCTAGCTCTGCGCTGACTGACGTGGAGGGTGGCCTAGCTTTTCGGCGGCTAATGACTGCTGTTGGCCGATTGCGGTACTTTGCGAGGGGCCACCTCACGCCCTGAGGAAGTCAGTAAACCCAAACCGGGCTCCCATAATCCTGACTTAATCGCCAACTGTGATGATCTCTACCTAGACAAAAATGAAACCTAGCAAAAGTCATTAGATTGCTCACACATAGGCAGACTGGCCTAACTTTTTTGTAATGGAGATACAGCATGACCTCTACCCGGACCCTACAAGGGAAAGTGGCTTTTGTACAAGGCGGCTCTCGCGGTATCGGTGCGGCCATCGTAAAACGCCTGGCCCGCGAAGGCGCAGCAGTGGCTTTCACCTATGCATCGTCAGCCGAGCGAGCTAATGCTTTGGCCAGTGAAGTGATTGCAGCGAGTGGTAAGGCTTTTGCTATCAAGGCCGACAGCACTGATGCTGCAGCCGTGCAGCAAGCTATTCGCGCGGCAGTCGAGCACTTCGGCGGCCTGGATATTTTAGTCAACAATGCCGGCGTACTTGCTTGGGGTAGCACCGAAGAGCTCACCCTAGAGCAACTTGACCATACCTTAGCGGTGAATGTGCGCAGTGTATTCGTCGCCAGCCAGGAAGCTGCCAAGCACATGGTCGACGGCGGGCGCATAATCAACATCGGCAGCACCAACGCTGAGCGTATCCCGGTTGCCGGCGGTGCAGTGTACGCTATGAGCAAATCGGCGCTGGTTGGCTTGGCCAAAGGCATGGCTCGCGATCTAGGTCCACGCAGCATCACTGTAAATAATGTGCAACCCGGTCCGGTGGACACAGAGATGAACCCGGCCGATGGAGATGGCGCCGAGTATCTGAAAAGTCTGATGGCATTGGATCGCTACGGCAAGGCTGAGGAAATTGCCGGCTTTGTTGTTTACTTGGCCGGTCCGGAAGCCGGCTACATCACCGGCGCCAGTTTGACGATTGATGGTGGTTTCTCCGCTTAATTATTTGCGACTCGGGACAGCTATTAAGTAAGTCGTCTGGAGTCGCCTTTGTTACCCCTACATATCTGATGGCCGAATTGGCCGGAAGCGATCCATAGTGGGTGGCTTCTGAATCGCCACAGGTTTCTTAGACACCTCGAACGGCTGCAAAGGGTCGACAGCGGACTGTGGGAGGTGGGTGTAGCTGACGACCCAGGACAGATCTTGGTTGGCAGAACGCCTGGATGGGGGAATAAAGCTGTCTAAAACCGCCCGAAAGCGTCTCGGTTTTATTGGGCCAAAGTCGCTGAAACTGGCTGAACCGTATTAGACAGGCCAGATGGTCCACCAGGCGGTCAAGACTGGGAAGGTAAAAGGGAGCAGCCCGAGGACCGCGACGATTGCGCGCAGACTCGGCCCTTTCGAGGCAGGCAGAGACCAGGCCCGCCGGACCCATCGCGGGCATCCAACGCCGAGCGCTATAGTTGTCACAAGCGCCCACTGGAGTAACTGCCAGTACAGTGTGTAAAGGCTGGCAGAAGTACTGTTCAGCCCAACTGATTGAAGCCCAGCCCCGCGCTGGTTTTTGCATTCATGCGACGCCATGAGGCGCTTGTGATAGCAGGGCCGGGCATCGACGTTCAGCGGTGGATGAGCGAGAGCTCGCTGATGATGCAGATTGAGCCGTCCTCGACGGGTGTTGCGTCGGTGTAATCGATCTGGTTGTAGACCCCGCCGTGGAACTCGAACAGGTGTGAAGCCCAGGTGCTGTCGAGCTGCAAATTGCCCGACGAGGCGGTTACCCCGTTGCATTCGGCCGTCACGGTTACCACGCCTTCAGACGTGGTGTGAAGGCTGATGTGGAACGTCGCACCCAGTGGCACCCCCTTCAGGACTGTGGAATTCACCGGGTCGGTCTGGTTGAAGGTTCGCCGAAACCCCAGGGTGATGTTGCCCTTGTTCCAGAACACCTTTACCGGCGGGCCGTCATCCCCGCGTACGTGCATCTGGGCAATGACCACCTTCTGCGCGGAGTTGACCTTGGTCAGCGTCATGGTCTGGCGATTCCAGTGATTCTGGGCGCTGGCCAGCGTCCAGTCATGCGTTTCTGTCCATTCGCAGCGTGTCCTGTGGGTGCTTTTGCTCGAAGCACCTTTGGTGGGGGCTGAGAACTGGATCGAGCCATCGCTGAGCACCGTCACGATGCTGGGAAAGCGGGCAATCGCTTTAGCACCGTTTAGCTCCAGAGCAACGGGATTGGTTGAGGAGACGGCTACCGGTGTGGCAATGGTGAGGTTGCTGATATCTACGGCCATGGGGAACTCCTGGCGAAAGGGTTTGAGTGGTGGAGCAGCCGTGCAAATGGCGGCTGAACACAAAGTTAGCCCACGGCTAAAATCAAATCAATAGCTTTCGGCTAAATTAATTTCGCTTTGGGGGATGTTACCTATTGGCGAAATTTTTCGCGGTGGGGGGCTTTACGCTGTATTTGGCGGTGAGATAAGCTTTCGCTAAGCACTGTACGAATATACAGCTATCAGGATAAGAATATGTCTAGGCACATGCAGTCGGAACCCCAACAGCGCCAGGAAATGACTGGAATAGAGCGGCTTAGCCTGCGGGTATCGTCAATGATCAACCACCCGCTCGCGCAGACGCAGCGTTGGGTAGTGGTGCACCGTCTGGATAACGACGGTGAAGCGGAATGGGAGGAGGTAATGGGCCAGTTGCGGGAAACGCCCGAGTTGCAGCTGACGTTTAATGATGACGCTAGCGTGACAGTGCGATGGGCGCGCTCTAGCGTGGAAGAGCGTGATGATTTTGTCGTCGAGCGCGACTGCGAGGTGCAGGTCGAGGAGGCGGCACCTTTCTGAGCTTCAGCAAAAGCCCGCCGGTCAGGGCGGGCTTCGGTTTACACCAGGTGGGCATTCCAAACCAGGAGGACCCTGGCCTGTATGTAGGTCTCTTCCCGACGAATCATGCGGTCTTTGTGCCGCGAGTTGTCGGAGATCATTTCGAAGTGGTCCTCGTCCGCGATCTGTAACCGCTTGATGTATATGTGGTCGCCCCAGGAAAAGAAGTAGATGCCATCGCCGACGAACTCGCGGATGCTGACATCGACGATCAGCGGGTCGCGGTGCCTGATGGTCGGCTCCATCGACTGACCCCAGCCGGTCACCATCTTCAGGTGATAGTGCTCGCTGAACTCCACGCCCAGCTCGCGCAGGTGGCTGGGGCTGACGCGAACGTCCTTGAACATCTCGGGGTAGTCGTGGGGGATCTGACCGCCGCCCATGGCAGCCCGCACGTCATAGTGGGCAATCCACACTTCGTCACCGACCAGGCCAGGGCGAAGCGGCTCGGCTTTCAGCAGCGTGGCATCTGCAGGCTCTTGCGCAGCTGCGAGCAGCCTTTGCCGGGTTTCTTCAGAAATGCCTTTGCCGCTTCGGGCAAGCATCTGCTTGACCAGGTCGGCTGCGGAGAGCCTGTTATCACCTGACTCGACTGCCGCTTGCACGTGTTCGCCTGGTGACAGTGCGTCGAACCAGCCCCGTGGCAAGCCTTCGATGCCCTCGATGCGGCGGGCCACGTCATCGCCCAGGTTTTTCACGGTTTTGTCGGAAAGAATCTGGCTCAGGTGTGCAGGCGCCATCCCCCAGCGCTCTGCGCAGGTGCCCTTTCTCTGGCTGCCGATCAGTTTCACCAGGTTGTGCTTGCGAATTTGGTAAATGTCCATGGGGTGAAGCATGCCAGTGTTTAGCTTGCTGCTAAATGTGCGCACGGCTAAATCTGCCCTTGTAGTAATGTTAGCTGTAGGCTAAATTAAACGCACGAACAAGGAAAGCTATCGAGACATTTTTCTCCAGGGCTGATCACACCATCATCTGTAATGAGGTTCACATGGATCCGACCGACCTCGGCCCGGGCACCGTCACTTGGTTGGGCGGTACGGGGACTGTACTGCTAGGTGCGTTTCTTTGGCTGCGCAAGTGGTTGTCCCGCGATGCAGTCGACCGTGCGATGGACAATGCCGAGATTGCAGTCATCCGTCGTCTGACAGAACTCCTGGATATCGAACGGGACGCCCGAAGAGAGGCGCAGGCAAAAGCTGATCTGCTGACCAAGGAACGAAACGAGCTGGTGATGACCGTGGGCCGGCTACAGGGCAAGGTCATGGTGCTGACCAGTCAGCTGGGCAGTAGCGGCCGAACACGAGGTGGCAACCCCGGCAATCCGTGAAGAACAAAAAAAGCCCGCCAGTTTGGCGGGCAACAGGGCTTAGGGAGCAACGCACAACAAATTCGGGTCAGGCAGCCAAGGTGCCTGGCTGCAACTGTTCGGCCAGTGCCCGGGCTGAGGCGAGCGTCGGCATCGGGCCGCTGACGGCTTCACCGTTGCGAACCAGGTACCAGCACGCCAGCAGGCCCTGCTCACGCAGTGAGGCGGGAACGGCGCTACCGACAACGGACATGATCTGGATAGTGGCCATGGGGACCTCCTGTGAAACATGGCTTCACCATACGCAGCAGCCGGGGCTGTTTGAAATTAACTTCCTCGATAGTGATCATTGGTTCTATCAACCGTTACCACGTCCGGCCTTGTTACTTTGACTCCGTTGTTTGTCAACCGAGCACAGTGAAGCGGTAAAGGTTGTGTCAGGGGCGACCAGTGGCTGACTCTGTTACGCTGGATAAACGTTTCAGTCATGACTAAGGAGCCTGTTATGCCGACAACTCCAAGCCGGGACACCGTGCTTTGCATCTCTCTGGCCGGTCGCCCGGGGACCTTCGGTGTGCGCTTTCACAACCACCTGTACCAGCAGCTGGGCCTGGACTTCTACTACAAGGCCATGCGCACCGATGACCTGCCGGCGGCGGTGGCAGGGATCCGCGCTTTGGGTATTCGCGGCTGTGGGGTGTCGATGCCCTACAAGGAAGCCTGCATGGCTTTGGTCGATGAAATCGATCCCTCGGCGGCGGCCATTGAGTCGGTCAATACCCTTGTCAACTGCAATGGCCGCCTGAAGGCTTACAACACCGATTACCTGGCCGTGCGCCAATTGCTGGTGCAGCACCAGGTCGATCCGGGCACTGCGTTTGCCCTGCGAGGCAGCGGGGGCATGGCCAAGGCCGTGGCCAGCGCCTTGCGCGATGCCGGCTTTGCCGAAGGCATTATCGTTGCACGCAACGAGCAGGCCGGGCGTCAGTTGGCGGATGTCTGTGGTTATCGCTGGATGCCTGAGCCTGGCGATATCTGCCCGCCGATGCTGGTAAACGTGACGCCGATCGGTATGGCAGGCGGGCAGGAGGCAGATGAGCTGGCGTTTCCCGAGCACGCCATCGCGGCGGCGGAGCGGGTGTTCGATGTGGTGGCGATGCCGGCGCAGACGCCGCTGATTCGTCGGGCTCAGGCGTTGGGCAAGCCGGTGATCACTGGGCTGGAGGTCATAGCGTTGCAGGCGCTGGAACAGTTCGTGTTGTACACCGGGGTAAGGCCATCGCAGGAGCAGGTGGATGCGACTGTGGCGTACGCGCGCGCTATCTAGTTGCCCCAGCCCCCTTCACGGTTTCAACTGCGAAGGGGGCTGGCGAAACCAGGGTCAGAACACCTTGTTCCCGCCATCGAGCTGCTTGTCGACCAGTGCACGGCCGTGGGCCAGTGACACATGCTGCGCATTCTCAAGGTCGGAGAAGAACTGCATCGGCATCGACATGCGCTTGCTGGTGTGCCCGTCAGGGGCCGTGATCAGGCAGCCGGCGGCATAGGGCAGGGGTGAGTCAGGGTGGGGCATCACGCTGGCGGTGATGGTGTGCTCGCGGTATTCACAGTGAAGAGATTGCATCGTCCTTACCTCGCTGTGGCATGTGAAGCAGTTACCTTCATATACCACAGCAAGAGGCCGGGAGTTCCCGGCCCGACGAGCGCGCCGCGACGAACGCTCAGCCTTTGAGCTCGGTTGGCTGGATCACTTCGACCCAGTAACCGTCCGGGTCCTTGACGAAGGCCAGGTGGTTCATGCGCCCGTCTTGCAGGCGTTTCTGGAACGGTACTTCCAGTTCCTCGAAGCGCGCGCAAGCGGCACGTACGTCGGGTACCGAAATGCAGATATGGCCAAAGCCGCGCGGATCGGTGTTGCCATTGTGGTAGGCGAACTCGGCATCGTTTTCGGTGCCATGGTTGTGGGTCAGCTCCAGCACGCCGGGGATCGACTTCATCCACTGGTGGCGGGCGTTGTCATCAGCGGGGATCTGTGCCGGGTCGACCAGGGCCAGGAAGTACAGGCTGAAAGCGGCTTCAGGGAAGTCACGCTTGTCCACCAGGCGGAAGCCCAGCACGCGGGTGTAGAAGTCCAGCGACTTCTCGATGTCCTTGACCCGCAGCATGGTGTGGTTGAAGACGAACTGGGCGGTGGCGGCGTCAGGTTGTGCGGTGACGCCAGGCAGGGTTTGCAGATCGTGCAGGCTCATGGGAACTCCTGAGACGGGGCCGGGCGCAAGGCGCCGGCAAAACAGACAGGCTGGCCATGATACGGCAGTGCGACGATTGCGCAAATGAAAGCGCCCTGCAAAGGCAGGGCGCTGAAATTAGAGGCCCGCATGTGCGGGCGCGTGATGGGGTCGCTAATCCTTTAGCTGTTTCGATACTGAGCCAGTCCTTGTGAAAAAAGTGTGAAGCCTGTGTGCACATTTCATCAGCGTACCCAGCTTTCTACCGTGGCGGCCCCATACTGTTCTTTCCAGGCTTTGAGGCCGCGGTGGTTGCCGCCTTTGGTCTCGATTCGCTCGCCAGTGTGCGGGTTCTGATAGACCTTGACCACCCGCGGGCGGCGTTGTTGCTTGGGCGGTGTGCTGGAAGTGCGGGCCACAGCTTTCGGGTCGAGGATGGCGATGATATCGCGCAGGCTCTTGTCATAGCTTTTCATCAGGCCGACTAGTTTCTGCTCGAATTCGATTTCGCGTTTGAGGCCGGCATCCTTTTTCAACGCTTCCAGTTGCGCCATCTGTTCCTGGAGCGCTTTTTCGGCAGCACGAAACTCTGCAAGTCTGGACACTGTAATCACTCCTGTACGTCAGTCGTGGCAGGGCGTGACGAACATTGAAGAAGAGTAAAAACGCCGGCCACGCAGGTGGGTTCCACTGTTCGCTGATATCGAGTGTAGTCATTCATGGCTACTGGGTAAACTGCTAACTTTTTGTAAGTAATCCGGGAACTTTCCCAGTTTTGCGGGCGATATTTGGCAGTTTTTCTGCGGTTGCGCGACCGGATGCCTAGACCATGGTCCAATGGCCCGCACCAGAGCCTTTACGCGATCATTTCAGATGATGGCCGACTCATGTTCGGACCTCCCGCAGTGCCGTGGCCAGCCCGTGCCACAGGTTGTTAACTCGTCTTCATTCTGGATGTTTCCTCGCATGTTTTCCCCTTTCCCCCTCGCTCCCGGGCGCCGTGTTACCGGCCTGTTTCTATTGTGTGCCGGTGTCAACGCCCAGGCTGCCGGGTTTCTTGAAGACAGCAGTGCCAGGGTCGAAGCACGCAATGTCTATTTCAACCGGGACTTCCGGGACGGTTACAGCAGTTCCAGCCAGGGCGCATCCAAGCGCGAAGAGTGGGCACAAGGCTTCATCCTCAATGTGCAATCGGGTTATACGCAAGGCCCGGTAGGTTTCGGTGTGGATGCGCTGGGCATGTTCGGCTTCAAACTGGATTCCAGCCCGGCCGACAGTAACAGTGGGTTACTGCCCTCGTCCGGTCACGATCCCCGGCACTCGGCCGACCAGTATGCGAAGATGGGCCTGGCGGCCAAGGTCAAGGTCTCCAGTACTGTGCTGAAGTACGGCTCAATGATGCCGGATGTGCCGTTGCTCAAGTACAACGATGGCCGTCTGCTCCCGACCCTGTTCCAGGGTGCCATGCTCACCTCCGAAGAACTGCACGACCTGAAGTTCACCCTGGCTCGCCTGGACAAATACACGGCTCGGGATTCCACCGACCGCCAGGACATCCGCGTGCATTGCAAGAACAAGCGTTATGCTTGCGGTACCGAAGCCGACCACTTCGACCTGGCCGGTGTCGACTATCGCTTCAACGAGCGTTTCAGCGCTCAGTACCAGGTGGCCAGGCTGGAGAACATCTATCGCCAGCACTTTCTCGGGCTGGTGGCCAGTCAACCGCTGGCGGTGGGCAGCCTGTCGGCTGACTTACGGCTGATCAAAAGTGATGACATCGGCAATGCCCGTGCGGGCGAAATCGACCATCGCGCCTTCAGCGGCATGTTTGGCTACAACGTCGGTGGCCACAAGATCAGCGCCGGCTGGCAACGCATGTATGGCAATAGCGCCATGCCGTACCTGGATGGCAGCAACCCGTATCTGGTCAACTACGCCCAGGTCAATGATTTCGCCGCTGCCCAGGAGCGCTCCTGGCAAATACGCTACGACTACGACTTCAAGGCGCTGGGTGTGCCCGGCCTGACCTTCTTCACCCGTTACATCAACGGCGACAATATCAAGGTGCCGGGCAGCCTTGCTGAAGGCAAGGAGTGGGAACGCGACACCGAGTTCAAGTACCAGGTACAAAGTGGCACTTTCAAGGATGTCAGCGTACGCCTGCGTAACTCCACCTACCGCAGTAACTATGAAAAGTGGGCGCGTGACATGGATGAGACGCGGGTCATTGTAAGTTACAATTTCTCGCTGTTCTAGACATCCCAGGGCAACGCATTCAATACTGCTGGCGCGCGGGGATGCAGGTAAGGACACCACGTCGTGTGAAGAAGTGCCCAAGCCTGTATCCTGCGCAGTGGTATTTTGCCATGTGGCGCAGTTTTTAATACTGACAGCCCGACTTGAAAATATCCTTGCCTGCCAGTTGTGCCAAGGGGCTGTGCCCCTCGCTCGAGCTCCAGTAATAGACGTTATAGTTCATCGCAAAGGGGTCTCGACCATAGAGGCCGAAGAAGATTGTCTGTGTAGTACTGCGGTTGTCGTCTGCCACGCTTCGCACGACCCACAACGGCTTGTCGGGTTCGGTCGCTTCCACCTGAATGTAATAAGGGATTCGGAAGTTAGGATTCGGGTCCTTCCATTTTAACGTCATGGTGCCTGAGATTCCGTTGAAGTTGTCTACGCACAAATCAGTAGGGGGATTTTCAAGAGCAGGCGTTGTAAATGTTCCTTTGTCCTCGCGGTCAGGCGCCTGACCTTCGCTTTGATATATCTTGATGGTGTACTCGTACCGAGTGTCAGGGCGCAGATCATAAAGTGGTGTGGCGTTATTGGACAGGTTGTGGCGAGTAAAGGGTTGGCCATTCAGGGAGATTTCCACGAACGGTAGGCGAACGTCCCGCGGCCTGTTTTCGTACATAAGCAGTCCGCTGATTGCATTACCGCCTGGCTGGGTACTGAATTTGAACGTCGGCGCGGGCGGGAGCAGGTGCAAGGGAATCGTGGTCGGCGTGGCGTTATCGGTGTCGTTGTTGGTGACGACATTGACAACCAAACGGCCTCGCCCCTCGTCCAGCTCGGCCGTGAGGAACCCTCGCCGGAAGCTTGCCCCAGCGTCATATACTGGCGTGTCGCCAATGGGTTGCTTGACTCCGACGTTGTGGTGGTGGCCATGGAAGATACTCAGGACCCGGTATTGTTTGACCAGGTTGTAAAACCGGTTCCTGTCGGCTGCCGATCCGAATGTGGCATCCCCGGGCGAGCGATGCATGTTGATGACAATATATTTGCCATTTTTGTTTGCCACCTCCATCTGCTGCTCAAGCCAGGCGAGTGAAGAGGTAATTTCGAAACGGACCTCTCTGGGGTGAAGTGGGCTGCTGTTGCTGGAAAAACTGTTGGTGTAGTTATAGTGGTCGTTGAGCTGGATGAACATGATGCTGCCAATGGTTTTGCTGTAACCGTAGCTTCCGGTCCAGCGTCTGTAGTCAGGCCGGTCTTCATCTGTTATGTGGAATGCGTCAACCTGCCATCCTCTCACCGCGGCCTCAAGGTGCTGGATGGAGTCTCGTGCGCAGCCGTTGTTGGCGCACTTGCCAACATTGTTCTGATAATCGTGGTTTCCCAAACTCCAGTAAGTGCCGGGCACCGTCGACAGGTGTTGGAACATCACACCCCATTCGCTGCCGTGGCCGAACTCCGTCACGTCACCATTAAGAAAAACAGGGATGGCACCGCCTGAGGCATTTCGCCAGTTGTTGATAGCGTTATCTTGTTCTGTCATTAACTGTTTCGACAGTAGCGGTTCGTCGGAGGAGTTTGGCCCACGAGGGTATTGGGTGTCCGCGCGTATGACGAAGCGTTGAATAGAATCTTGAGGGCTTGATACGTTCAATGCTTTCGGTGGAGCAAGCGAAGCGCATGCGGCCGTCGACAGGCCTGCCACAATCAGGGCAGCGCGTATCGTGTGTGTTGTAAGGTGCATTACCGGGAACCTGCATTTCAGACAAGGTCCCCGAGCGTATGGTTTTCCTTTGTTTTGAAATACTATCAGCCCCACCAGTTGCTGATGTACAAGGTATAAGGTAGATAAATGAATGCCAACATACTGTTGATAGGCATTGGGCCAGGCGATCCACGCCAGGTTACCTACGAGGCGGTGGAGGCGCTGCGACGCGCCACGCTGTTCTTCGTCCTTGCCAAGGGCCCGGAAACGGATGAACTGGTGCGCTTGCGCAAGGTTATCCTTGAGCGGTACCGACCCGAAGGCGGATATCGCTTGGTGCAGGTGGATGACCCACGTCGTGATGCTCAGGCCGAGGACTATGTGGGGGCTGTGCATGATTGGCACCGTCAGCGTGCAGCGCTTTATGCCCGGCTAATCGGCGAAGAAATGGCCCCTGATGATATTGGCGCCTTCCTGCTGTGGGGCGAGCCCACCCTGTACGACAGCACCCTGCGTATCCTCGACCTGGTCCGCGAGCGCGGCGTGACGCTGCGTTTGCAGGTCATCCCTGGCATCAGCAGTGTGCAGGCGCTGGCGGCGCGGCACCAGGTACCGCTCAACCGCATCGGCGAGCCCCTGACTGTGCTGCCGGGGCGGCGCCTGGCCGGGCAGGGGCCAATCGACAATGTGGTGGTGATGCTCGACGGGCAGTGCGCCTTTGCCGGGCTCGATGACCAGGCGTTGAACATCTATTGGGGTGCGTACCTGGGGACGGAGGATGAAGTGCTGATTGCCGGGCCGTTGCAGGCGGTGAAGGCACAGATATTGGAAGTGCGTGCGCGAGAGCGGGCGCGCAAGGGGTGGATCATGGATACCTATCTGCTGCGCAGAGCGCTGTGAGGTGGGTCGCCTGTGCCGGCCTCTTCGCGGGCAAGTCCGCTCCTGCAAGCGAAACAGGCGACACCGTGCTCAAGGGTTACCCAGAATACCCACCACCGTGTCCCGCAACTTGTCGATGCTGAAGGGCTTGCCGATCAGGTGCATGCCCTCCGGTACATTGAAGCTGTCGGCGTAGCCGCTGGCGAACAGCACCGGTAATAGTGGCCGCAGTTCGCGCGCTTTTCCCGCCAGCTCCTCACCTCGCATGTCCGGCAGCCCCACATCGGTCATCATCAGTGCCAGCGCCTGGCTGGGGTCTTCAAGTACACGCAGGGCGGCTGTGGCGTCTTCTGCCTCGATGACCTTGTAGCCCAACTCGTCGAGCACTTCGACCATCAGCATGCGTACGATGTCGTCGTCTTCGACTACCAGAAGGTGCATGGTTCAAATCCTGTACAAATGAGTGTCTTTAATCTGTGCACCGCGCGGCATCAGAAGTTCCCGAGGATACCGCTCCATGCAAATAGATGGAACGATTGCCGAACGCAACCTTCAAATACTGGCTTAATGCCCTGCCAGACCTGTCAAAGCTGGTTAGACTCGCTTATCAGGACAGTGCAGTGGCAGATAACAATAACGACTGATCGGCCACTCTTTTCAATGGACTTTTCTAGCTCGGGCGTTTTCTCATGATTCAAGCAGCCTCGATGGACCAGCGAAGCTTTCGCAAGCTGTTGAGCCGCAACATCGGCCTTCCCCTGGGGGTTGGCCTGCTGGGGGCCGTGGCCTTCGTCGCGGTGATCAACTACCTGCTTTCGGCCATGCAGTGGGTCGAGCACACTGACCGGGTGATCGGCAATGCCAACGATACGGTCAAGCTGTCGATCGACATGGAAACGGGCATGCGCGGCTTCCTGATCACAGGCGACGAGCGCTTCCTTGACCCCTACGAGGTGGCCAAGCCACGCATTTTCGGCAGCCTGCAGAGCCTGCGCGGCATGGTCGAGGACAACCCCCAGCAGGTCGACCGCATTGATCGGCTGATCGCCTTGCAGCAGGCCTGGAACGACTTCGGCAACCAGATGATTAACCTGCGCCGCAGCCAGGGCGATTACCAGACCTTGATCGGCAACGGCCGGGGCAAGCGCATCACTGATGAAATCCGCAAGGAATTCGACGACCTGATCAGTACCGAACAACAACTGCGCATGGCCCGCAACGAAAAAGTCAGTTCCGTCACTGTGATGGCGATCTCGTCTTTCGTGCTGTTCATTGTCGGCCTCAGCGCATTGCTGGCTTACCTGGGCCGTCGTGACCTGCTGGCACTTTCGGCCAGCTATGACGAAAACCTGCAGGCCCAGCAACGCTCGGCGCAGCGTCTGGAGCACCAGGCCTGGTTGCGCAACGGCCAGACCCAGCTGGCGCAGCAGGTGCTCGGACAGCTGACCTTGCCCATGCTTGGCGAGAACATCCTGCGCTTTTTTGCCTCTTATCTGGGCAGCGTGGTGGGTGCCGTGTACGTGCGCGACGAGCATGGCCGGCTGGTGCGCGTGGCCTGTTATGGCCTGGGAGCCGAAGAGCAGGCCCGCGAGCAAGTCGAGCCGGACCACCATGGCCTGTTGGCCCAGGCGGTCCGCGAAGGCCGCTTGCTGCGCCTGGACGACCTGCCCGAAGACTTCTATCGCCTCAGTTCCGGCCTGGGTAGCGGCTTGCCGCGCAGTGCGCTGCTGATGCCGGCGACCGAAGACGGGCAGATCAACGGGGTGATCGAGCTGGGTTTCCTGCGCCCCTTGCAAGAGCGGGATGAAGAGCTGCTGGAGCGGGTCGGCGGCAACCTGGGCATGTCGATCGAGAGTGCCCGTTATCGTCAGCGCCTGCAGGAAGTGCTGGCCGAAACCCAGCAACTCAACGAAGAGCTGCAGGTGCAGCAGGAAGAACTCAAGACTGCCAACGAAGAGCTCGAAGAGCAGTCACGGGTGCTCAAGGAGTCGCAGGCTCATCTGGAGACCCAACAGGCCGAACTCGAGCAGACCAACGAGCAGTTGTCAGAACGCACCGAAGCGCTGGACCGCAAGAACGATGAGCTGAGCCAGGCGCAACTGGAGCTGCAGGCCCGTGCCGACGACCTGCAGCGATCAAGCAAGTACAAGTCCGAATTCCTCGCCAACATGTCCCATGAGCTGCGAACGCCGCTCAACAGCTCGCTGATCCTGGCCAAGTTGTTGGCTGAGAACGGTGAGGGCAACCTCAGCGAAGAGCAGGTCAAGTTCGCCGAATCCATCTACTCGGCTGGCAACGATCTGCTTAACCTTATCAACGACATTCTCGATATCGCCAAGGTCGAGGCCGGCAAGCTTGAAGTACGGCCCGAGTCCACCCAGGTCGAGCGCCTGGTCGAAGGCTTGCGCGGCATGTTCCAGCCACTTGCCGGTCACAAGGGGCTGGCCTTCGAGGTCAAGGTCGAGCCGCAGGTACCGACCACGCTGTTCACCGACCGTCAGCGCCTGGAGCAGATCCTCAAGAACCTGCTGTCCAACGCCATCAAGTTCACCGAGCGTGGTCAGGTCAGCATGAACGTCAGCTTCCAGGCTGGCAGCGGTATCGTGTTCGCAGTCCGTGACACCGGCATCGGCATTGCGGCCGATCAGCAGCAGGCGATCTTCGGCGCCTTCCACCAGGTCGATGGCACCAGCAATCGCCGCTATGGTGGCACTGGCCTGGGCCTGTCGATCTCCCGTGACCTGGCGCATTTGCTCGGTGGCCAGATCAATGTCGATAGCAGCCCTGGGCAGGGCAGCGTGTTCAGCCTGATTCTGCCGGAGCGCTATGCCGCCGAGGCCGAAGACGTCGGGCCGCAAAGCCTGCGCCCGGCTGTCGATGCGTTGCCGCCTGCACCGCAAGCGCCGCTGGCTGCCGCGGTCATGCGCCCGGCACCGGCCTTTGCCGACGACCGCGAGCGTGCCCCTTTCGATACCCGTTGCATTCTGGTGATCGAAGACGAGCCCAACTTTGCCCGCATCCTCTTCGACCTGGCCCATGAACTGGGCTATAGCTGCCTGGTGGCCCATGGCGCCGACGAAGGCTTCGAGCTGGCGGCCCAGTACATTCCGGATGCGATCCTGCTGGACATGCGCCTGCCCGACCACTCGGGCCTGACTGTCCTGCAGCGCCTCAAGGAGCAGGCCGGCACTCGCCATATCCCGGTGCATATCATTTCGGTGGAAGACCGCGTCGAGGCGGCCATGCACATGGGGGCGGTGGGGTATGCGGTCAAACCCACCAGCCGCGAGGAGCTCAAGGAGGTGTTCGCTCGCCTGGAAGCCAAGCTTACGCAAAAGCTCAAGCACATCCTGCTGGTGGAAGACGACGACCTGCAGCGCGAGAGCATCGCCCGGCTGATCGGCGACGACGATGTCGAGATCACGGCCGTGGCCATGGCCCAGGATGCCCTGGCGCTGTTGCGCCAGAACATCTACGACTGCATGATCATCGACCTCAAGCTGCCAGACATGCTCGGCAACGAGCTGCTCAAACGTATGACAGCCGAGGATATTCGCGCCTTCCCGCCGGTGATCGTGTATACCGGCCGCAACCTCACCCGCGAGGAAGAAGCCGACCTGCTCAAGTATTCACGCTCGATCATCATCAAGGGCGCACGTTCGCCGGAGCGCCTGCTCGACGAAGTAACGCTGTTCCTGCACAAGGTCGAATCGCAGTTGTCCAACGAACGTCAACGCATGCTCAAGACCGCGCGCAGCCGCGACAAGGTGTTCGAGGGCCGCAAGGTGCTGCTGGTGGACGACGATGTGCGTAATATCTTCGCCCTGACCAGTGCCCTGGAGCACAAGGGCGCCATCGTCGAAATCGGCCGCAACGGGCGCGAAGCCATCGAGCGCCTGGAGCAGCACGACGACATCGATCTGGTGCTGATGGACGTGATGATGCCGGAGATGGACGGCTTCGAGGCCACCCGCCTGATCCGTCAGCAACCGCGCTGGCGCAAACTGCCCATCATCGCCGTGACCGCCAAGGCCATGAAGGATGACCAGCAGCGTTGCCTGCAAGCCGGTGCCAATGATTACCTGGCCAAGCCGATCGACCTGGACCGCCTGTTCTCGTTGATCCGTGTCTGGCTGCCGCAACTGGAGCGAATTTGACTAGCGAACGCAACACCGACATCGAGATCCGGCTGCTGATAGAGGCGATCTACCTCAAGTACAGCTACGATTTCCGCAATTATTCCGGTGCTTCGATCAAGCGCCGGATTCTCCACGCGCTGCGTCAGTTCGATTGCCTGACGGTGTCTGCGTTGCAGGAGCGCGTGCTGCACGACCCGGGCATGTTCATGCAGTTGCTGCAGTACCTGACGATCCCGGTCAGCGAGATGTTCCGTGACCCTGACCACTTCCTTGCCGTGCGCAACGAAGTGGTGCCGCTGCTGCGTACCTGGCCCTCGATCAAGGTCTGGATCGCGGGCTGCAGCACGGGGGAAGAGGTGTATTCCATGGCCATCCTGTTGCGTGAGGAAGGGCTGCTTGAACGCACCATCATCTACGCCACCGACATCAACCCGCATTCGCTGGACAAGGCCAAGCAGGGCATCTACTCGATGCAGAGCATGCGCGAATACGAGGAAAACTACCGCCTGGCCGGTGGCCGTCGTGACTTTGCCGAGTACTACACCGCCGCCTATGGCAACGCCATCATGGACAGCAGCCTGCGCGACAACGTGACCTTCGCCGACCACAGCCTGGCCACCGACAGCGTGTTCTCCGAGACCCAGCTGGTGTCGTGCCGCAATGTGCTGATCTACTTCAACAAGGACCTGCAGGATCGGGCGCTGGGCCTGTTTCATGAATCGCTCTGCCACCGGGGTTTCCTGGTGTTGGGTAGCAAGGAGTCGGTGGACTTTTCGGCCTACAGCGAACGTTTCGAGCCGCTGGTCAAGCCCCAACGGATCTTCCGTAAATCATGAACGGCGTACGTGCAGTGGTGATCGGCGCCTCGGCGGGTGGCGTGGCGGCATTGTTCCAGGTGCTCGGCACGTTGCCATCGGCGTTCGCCATACCGGTGCTCTGCGTGCTGCACCTGCCGGACGATCGCCACAGCCAGCTGGCTGGTGTGATGCAGCGGCGGCTGCATCGACCGGTGTGCGAGGCACGTGACAAGGAGAGGATCCGCAGCGGGCAGATCTATGTGGCGGGGCCGGGTTACCACTTGTCGGTGGAGCGCGACCTGACGCTGTCGCTGAGCCAGGAAGAACCGGTGCATTTCTCGCGCCCCGCGATTGACTTCCTGTTCATCTCGGCGGCCGATGCCTATG
The DNA here is from genome assembly GCF_043103305.1 of Pseudomonas sp. YQ_5. Taxonomy (NCBI): domain Bacteria; kingdom Pseudomonadati; phylum Pseudomonadota; class Gammaproteobacteria; order Pseudomonadales; family Pseudomonadaceae; genus Pseudomonas; species Pseudomonas sp. YQ_5. The sequence continues at coordinate 126,052 of NZ_JBICJS010000096.1, forward strand.
GCGACGGCTTGCTGGGTGTGCTGCTCACCGGGGCCAACGAAGACGGCGCCAGGGGCCTTGCCTACATCAAGAACAATGGGGGGCGCACGATTGTCCAGGACCCTCGTGACGCACAGGTTGCCCTGATGCCGGAGGCTGCTCTGGCCCTGCACCAGCCCGACCATATCCTTACTCTGAGCGGTATCGGGCAGTTGCTCGCGACCTTGGAATACAGCGCATGCTAAGCCACACCATCGCCAAACTGCTGATTGTCGACGACTTGCCGGAAAACCTGCTGGCGCTCGATGCCCTGATCCAGGGCGAGGACCGTGAGGTGCACCAGGCCCAGTCTGCCGAGGCTGCGTTGTCGTTGCTGCTCGAGCACGAGTTTGCACTGGCCATTCTCGATGTGCAGATGCCGGGCATGAACGGTTTCGAACTGGCCGAGCTGATGCGCGGCACCGACAAGACCAAGCATATCCCGATCGTCTTCGTCAGTGCGGCGGGCCGCGAGATGAATTATGCCTTCAAGGGCTACGAGAGCGGGGCCGTGGACTTTCTGCACAAGCCGCTCGACACCCTGGCAGTGAAAAGCAAGGTCTCGGTGTTCGTCGACCTGTTCCGCCAGCGCAAGGTGCTTGGCCGGCAGTTGGAAGCCTTGGAGCAGAGCCGCCAGGAACAGGAGCTGCTGCTCAGCCAGCTGCAGGTGGCACGGTGTGAGCTGGAGCATGCCGTGCGCATGCGTGACGACTTCATGTCGATCGTCTCCCACGAGGTGCGTACGCCGCTCAATGGCCTGATCCTGGAAACCCAGTTGCGCAAGATGCACCTGGCACGGGGCAACCTGGACGCGTTCAGTGTCGACAAGCTGCAGGCCATGGTCGAGCGCGACGAACGGCAGATCAACAGTCTGATCCGGTTGGTCGAGGACATGCTTGATGTTTCGCGCATCCGTACCGGTAAATTGTCGCTGCGGCCCAAACTGTTTGACCTGGGCCAACTGGTGCGTGGGCTGGTGGAAAACTTCACGGCGCAGGCCATGGCGCTGGACACCCACATCGAACTGCAGCGTTGCGAAGCGCTGAAGGGGGAGTGGGACGAATTCCGGATTGAACAAGTAGTGGCCAACCTGTTGTCCAATGCAATGCGTTACGGCGAGCGCAATCCGGTGCAGGTACGGGTGTTCGAGCAGGACGGCATGGCCTGGGTGCAGGTGCAGGATCACGGCATCGGTATCAGCGCCGTCAATCAGCAGCGGATCTTCCAGCAGTTCGAGCGGGTCGCTGCCCAGCAGGCCAGCGGAGGTCTGGGCCTGGGGTTGTACATCTCCGAGCAGATCGTCCAGGCGCACGGTGGCCGGATACAGGTTGAAAGCGAGGAGGGCAAGGGTGCCACATTCACCCTGCAATTGCCGCTGGCAACATTCAAAGAACAAAACGACCAGGCTCGGGCAACCTCTGTGTAAGCCTGGGGTCTGATGGCCAACTGTAAGTATTTCAAGGCGTTAACATGAGTGAAGATGCACAAGATGTGGTTCTGGTCGTCGAGGATGAACCGGCGATTCGCATGATTTTGCGCGATTACCTGGCGGGTGAGGGGTACCACGTCCTGGTGGCTGAAGATGGCGAGCAGGCGTTTGCCATCCTGGCCAGCAAACCGCACCTGGACCTGATGGTGACGGACTTCCGTTTGCCGGGAGGGATCTCGGGCGTGGATATTGCCGAGCCCGCGGTGAAGTTGCGGCCAGACCTGAAGGTGATCTTCATCAGCGGCTACCCGGCGGAGATTCTCGAGTCTGGCAGCCCGATCACTCGCAAGGCACCTATCCTGGCCAAGCCGTTTGACCTGGATACCTTGCACGAGCAGATCCAGTCGCTGTTGCGCTGAGGCATCCGGCCTCTTCGCGGGGCAAGCCCGCGCAGAGGCCATGGCAGGCTATCGCAGCGTCCGCTCAATCCCGCCGACCAGCAAGTTTTCCATCAGCTCCAACCCCTGCTCTTCAGGCATTGCTTTAAGCAACCCCGGCAGTTGGTTGAGAAGCGTCGCCAGTACATGCGCTGTGGCGTCCAACGCTTGCCCCGGCAGTTTCGCTTGCGGTGCGATCAGGCGCAGCAATCCTGCCTCATAACGCTTGCGCAACGCTGCCAGGTGCGCCTGTTGCGCCTCACTCAAACAACACAAATCCCGCTCGGCCAGCCGAAACTGCAGCGGCCGCTCGGCATGCAGCTGCCAGTGCGCAGCAATCAGGCAGCTCAACGCCGATGCCCCACGGGCCATGGCCCGACGGGCCTGGTCCAGCGTGGCTTGCAGCTCTTCGTACAACTCCTCGATCAAGTCGTACAGCAGGTCCTGCTTGCTGGGGAAGTGATGGTACAGCGAGCCGGCGGTCAGCCCCACATGGGCTGCCAGCTCGCGCATGCTGACCTGGCCAAAGCCCTTCTCGGCAAACAATGCCATGGCCCGGTCACGTCGCTCCTCAAAGTTGGCACAGCGCATTGCGGCATTGACCGGGGGCATGGCGCTTGGTCCTCAGTAGGTGAAGAAACCGCGACCGCTCTTGCGCCCCAGCCAGCCGGCCGCGACCATTTCCTTGAGCAGTGGAGCAGGGCGGTACTTGCTGTCGTTGAAGCCGTCATGGAAGGCCTCCATGATCGCCAGCAGGGTGTCCAGCCCAATCAGGTCGGCCAGGGCCAGCGGGCCGATCGGCTGGTTGCAGCCCAGGCGCATGCCGGTGTCGATGTCCTCTGCACTGGCCAGGCCTTCCTGGCGTACGAAGATTGCCTCGTTGATCATCGGCACCAGGATGCGGTTGACCACGAAGCCCGGGCGATTGCCGGCGGTGATCGGGGTCTTGCCGACTTTTTCGGTCACCACCAGGGCCTGGGCGTAGGTGCTGTCGCTGGTCTGCAGGCCACGAATGATCTCCACCAGCGCCATCATCGGTACCGGGTTGAAGAAGTGCACACCAATGAAGCGTTCGGGGTGCTCGATGCTCGCGGCCAGTTGAGTCACTGACAGCGACGAGGTGTTGGTGGCGATCAGGCAGTCGGCGGCGACGTTGGCTGCCACCTGCTGCAGGATGCGTTGCTTGAGCTGCAGGTTCTCGGTAGCCGCCTCGATCACCAGGTGGGCAGCGCTGAGCTGGGTGTAGTCGGTGCTGGTGCGGATGCGGGCTTTGGCGGCTGCGGCTTTGTCGGCGTCGAGGGTGCCTTTGCTGACCTGGCGCTCGAGGTTCTTGCTCAAGGTGGCCACGCCGCGCTCAAGCGCTGCATCGGAAACATCCACCAGCAGCACCTGGTAGCCGGCAATTGCGCACACTTGGGCAATGCCGTTGCCCATGGTGCCAGCGCCGATCACGGCGATCTGTTCAATGCTCATGTGTCAGCCTCCCTCAGACGCGCTCGAACACGACGGCGATACCTTGGCCACCGCCGATACACATCGTGGCCAGGGCGTAGCGGCCCTGGATGCGCTGCAGCTCATGGATGGCCTTGGTGGCGATGATCGCACCGGTGGCACCCACCGGGTGGCCCAGGGAAATGCCCGAGCCGTTGGGGTTGACCTTTTCCGGGTCGAAGCCCAGCTCGCGGGCAACTGCACAGGCCTGGGCGGCGAAGGCCTCGTTGGACTCGATCACATCCAGGTCTTGTAGGTTCAGGCCGGTTTTTTCCAGCACTTTGCGGGTGGCGGGGATCGGCCCCAGGCCCATCAGCTCAGGCTCCACCCCGGCGTGGGCGTAGCCCACCAGGCGTGCCAGTGGCTTCAGGCCCAGGCGGCGCACCGCGTCACCTGTGGCCAACACCAGGCCGGCGGCGCCATCGTTGATACCGCTGGCGTTGCCGGCGGTGACGGTACCGTCTTTCTTGAATACCGGCTTCATACCGGCCAGTTGCTCGGCGGTTACATCAGCACGCACATGCTCGTCGACACTGAACTGCACGCTGCCCTTGCGGGTTTTCAGCTCCAGCGCAACGATCTGGCTGGCGAAGCGGCCCTCGGCAATGGCCCGAGCAGCGCGGCGCTGGCTGGTCAGGGCCAATTCGTCCTGCATTTCGCGGGTAATACCGTGCTTGGCCGAAACGTTCTCGGCGGTAATGCCCATGTGGAAGTGCTGGAACGGGTCCTGCAGCACGCCGACGGTATAGTCGATGCCTTGCAGATCACCCATGCGTGCACCCCAGCGCGCTTGTGGCAGCAGGTAAGGGCCACGGCTCATGGATTCGGCGCCGGCCGCGACGGCCACGTCGGTGTCGCCCAGCAACAGGCCCTGGGCCGCAGAGACAATGGCCTGCAGGCCAGAGCCGCACAGGCGGTTGACGTTGAATGCCGGCGTTTCCTTGGGGATGCCGGCGTTCATTGCCGCTACCCGTGCCAGATAGGCGTCACGCGGTTCGGTGGGGATTACCGTGCCCATCACCAGGTGGCCGACTTGCTCGGCGGCCAGGCCCGAACGCTCGATGGCGGCGCGGGTCACGGCGCTGGCCAGGTCGGCCAGTGGCAGGTCCTTGAGGGAACCGCCGAAGCCACCAATGGCTGAACGGACGGCACTGACGACGTAGATTTCTGCGCTGCTCATAAGGGCTCCGATTGCGAAGGCGTGGCGGGACCGGGCCAGGCTCTGCGAGAATGGTCGGCGGCCCCGAAGTGGGTTCGAGTCTAGGCAAAGGCTCTGTTGCAGCCTATGCCGGATCTGTTCAAAGAACCTGGCACTTTTTGCCACTCAGCATAGACAGCGAAAACCGCCATGCGCGAAAGCGATTCAGTCGCCGTGTACTTTCTCAACGCCATGCTCCACGCCTTGCGCGACACCCCCGCCGAGCGTGATGCCCAGCTGCTTGCGGTGGGCATCGCCCCGCAGCTGCTCGATCAGCCTCAGGCACGGGTGCCGGCCAAGGCGTTCGCCCAGCTGTGGCTGGCGTTGATCCAGCGCCTTGACGATGAGTTCTTTGGCCTCGACAGCCATGGCATGCCGCTGGGCAGTTTCGCCCTGATTTGTCGGGGTTTGATCCTCGAGCCGAACCTGGAAAAGGCCTTGCGCCAGTGCATGGGGGGCTTCGGTCTGTTCCTGCGTGACCTGCATGGCAGCCTGACGGTACGTGGCGGGCGGGCGCTGATCAGTGTGCAGTCGAACATTGCCGACCCCTTGACCCGTGTCTATGCCGAGGAAACCTACCTGGTGCTGATGATCGGCATGCTGTGCTGGCTGGCCGGGCGGCGGATTGCCATCGACCGCACGGAGCTCGCAGTGTCGCGCCCGGCCCAGGAGGACGACTTGCTGCTGTGGGGGCCAGACCTGCGCCTGGGCAGCGGACGCACCGAGGTGGAGTTCGACAGCGCTTACCTGCGCCTGCCGGTGGTGCAGGACCGTGCAGCCCTGAAGACCTTTCTGCGCAGTGCACCTCAGGGGCTGGTGATCCGCTTTCGCAATCAGAACGGGCTGGTGGCTGAGGTGTATCGGCACCTGCGGGCATTGCGCTATGGGCAGTGGCCGACATTGGCCGCGCTGGCGCAGCAGCAGGGGATCAGTGCCAGTACCTTTCGCCGGCAGCTGGAGCGGGAAGGGCGTTCGTACCAGCAGATCAAGGATGAAGTGCGCCGGGCCATGGCCTTCGAGCGGCTGCGCGAAGGCACGTTGAGCATCGCCGAAATTGCCGAGCAGGCGGGGTTTCAGGAACCGAGTGCCTTCCACCGGGCGTTCAAGAAGTGGACCGGCCAGAGCCCTGGGAGCTACCGGGCGCGGCTGGCCGGCCTGCGTTCTACCTGTGGGAGCGGGCATGCCCGCGAAGAAACCAACGCGGTGGATGGCACCGGCTCTGCCGGTGTTCGCGGGTAAACCCGCTCCTACAGGGCACGCACAGAATTGTAGGAGCGGGCTTGCCCGCGAACAGGCCTGCACAGGCCACCCGAAAGGATCAGGCCGGCACCATGGCAAAGCCGACGCCGAACCGGTTCCAGGCATTGATGGTGGCAATTGCCAAGGTCAGGTTGGCCACCTCGGCTGGCTCGAAGTGTTCCTGCAGGGCTTCATATTGCCCCTGCGGCGCGCCCTGCTCAGGCAAGCGGGTCAGGCTCTCGACCCAGGCCAGCGCAGCACGTTCACGCGGCGTGAAGTAGCTGGTTTCCTGCCACACGCACAGGGTCTGCAAGCGTGCTTCGGTCTCACCGGCCTTGCGTGCATCGTTGGCGTGCAGGTTGACGCAGTAGGCGCAGCCGTTGATCTGCGACGCGCGCAGGCGTATCAGCTCCAGCAGCGAGTTTTCAAGGCCGCTGTTGGCCAGGGCCTGCTCCAGGCCGACCATGGCTTTGTAGGCTTGCGGCGCGTGTCTGGCCCATTCGATACGGTTGTGCATGGCAGTCTCCAAAGTGCGGGGTGGGTATGGCGCTACTGTAGCGCCGCTCATTGGTCACCCCGATAGCCAATTTTGCGCATAAGCGGGAGGCCAATCGCCCATTCAGGTGGCCACTGACCTGCATCCAATCTCTTCATTTCTGCCAAGCCAGCCGAGCCGGGATAATGGCCAGTTCCTGCTTCAAGAGAACCGATTCACAATGAGAGCTGCATTGAACCTGTTGCTGGTGATCCTGCTGGCGTTGAACCTGCGGCCGATCCTGACCAGTATCGGCCCGTTACTCGAACCCATGCGCGCCAGCACCGGCCTGGGTTACCAGCAGGCCGCCCTGCTGACGGCGCTACCGGTGCTGTGCATGGGCCTGGTGCCCCTGTTGCAACCGTGGCTGCGACGCTGGGTCAGCGAGCATGGCGGCATGCTTGCAGGCCTGGCCGCGATTGCCTTGGCCTGCCTGTGGCGCCTGCAACTGGACAGTGCCTGGGCGCTGATCGCCAGTGCGCTGGTCGCCGGCCTGGGCGTGGCGGTGGTGCAGGGCATGATGCCGGGGCTGGTCAACCGCTGGTTCCCCGGGCGTCTGGCCGGGGCAATGGGGCTGTACTCGGCGGCACTGATGAGCGGCGGCGGCCTGGCTGCAGTACTCGGTCCACACATCAGCGGCCATTTCGGTTACTGGCAGGCGGGCCTGGGCGTTTGGGCTGTCCCGGCCGTGCTGGCGGTGCTGGCCTGGGCCGTGCTGCGGCCAAGGCAGGAGGCGCCAAAGCTGTCTGGGGCCGCAGGCGGGCACTGGTTCGGCACCCGCCGGGCGTGGTTGCTGGCCCTGTACTTCGGCCTGATCAATGGCGGCTATACCAGCATGGTGGCCTGGTTGCCGGCTTACCACATCGAACACGGCGGCAGCGCCCAGGGCGGCGCCGACCTGGTGGGCTTGATGACCGTCTTCCAGGTGCTCGGTGCGCTCGGCTTGCCGCTGCTGCTGCGACGTTGGACAGACAGGCGTCCAGGGCTGTGGTTGGCGTTGACGATCCAGCTGGCGGGCTTCCTGGGGCTTCTGCTGATACCTACGGCGGCTTCCGGGTTTTGGGTAGCCATGATCGGCTTTGGCTTGGGTGCCTGTTTCAGCCAGTGCCTGACGTTGACCCTGGAACACCTGAAAACGCCTGCCAAGGCCGGCAGCCTGGCGGCGTTCGTACAGGGCATCGGCTTTATCATCACCGGCATCGTGCCGTATATCACCGGTTGGTTGCGGGATGTCAGTGGCGACTTCCAGGCTTCGTGGACGCTGTTGACCGTGACCGTGCTGGCAATGCTGCTGGTGACCGCGTGCTTCAACCCGCGCGGCTATACGGCAGCCATCGCCCGCCCGACTGCAACAGGCAAGGCCGCAGCAATCAACTGAGGCGTTGCAGGGTATCGCGCACCCGGTCCAGCGCCGGGTCGATATCCAGCAGTTCGATGGCGCCGAAGCCCATCAACAGCCCCGGCCGTACCGGCGCCTCGCTGAAGAAGGGCGCCAGTGAATACAGGCCGACTTCTACCTTGCGTGCGAGATTGGCCAGCAACTCCACATCCACCCCAGGTGTAGCCAAGGCACTGAGGTGGAAGCCGGCGCTGGCCGGGATGGTGCGGAACCACGGTGCCAGATCGCCGCCCAGGCGCGCCAGGATGCGCTCGCGGCGTGCGCTGTAGACCTCGTGGCAGCGGCGGATGTGCTTGTTCAGGTGGCCTTCGCCAAGAAAGCGCGCCAGCGCCCACTGCAGCAGGGTTGGGCTATGCCAATCGCTGAGGTGCTTGGCCACGCAAGCGGCCTGCAGTACGGCAGGCGGCAATACGGCATAACCCAGGCGCAGCTCGGGCAGCAAGGTCTTGGAGAAGGTCCCGACGTAGGCTACCAGCCCATGCCGGTCCAGGCGCTGCAGCGCGTCCGAGGCTGGCCCGTGGTAGCGGAACTCACAGTCGTAGTCGTCTTCGATGATCAGTGCACCCAGTTCGGCGGCCCGCGCAAGCAGGGCATGCCGGCGTGGCTCGCTCATCGGCATGCCCAGCGGGAACTGGTGCGAGGGTGTTACGTAGATCAGCCGGGTGCCGTCAGCGATCTGTTCCACGCACAGGCCCTCATCATCCACCGGCACCGATTGCAGGCGTGCACCCAGGGCCAGGAACAATTGCCGTGCCGGCGGGTAGCCAGGATCTTCCATGGCCACCTGGCAGCCCGGTTCGACCAGTACCCGGGCAATCAGGTCCAGCGCCTGCTGGGCGCCGTTGCACACCAGCAGGTCGGCTGCGCTGCAGTGCACCCCGCGCGAGTAGGCGATGTGGTGGGCAATGGCTTCGCGCAGTTCCGGCAAGCCCTGGGCCGGGAATTGGCGCTCGGGGTGGCGCTGGCTACGGCGCAGGGCGTAGTTCAGGCAACTGCGCCATTGGTCGAACGGGAACTGCGCCTTGCTCGAAGCCCCACCGACGAAGTCATAGCGCGATGGCGCCTGCAACTGGCGTTGGCTGAGCACGGTGGCGCGCTGCTGCCAGCGCTCGAGGGATGCGGCGCCGGCCAGGGGGATGGTGGCTGATTCGTTGCTGCGCAGCGGATGGCGTGGGGTGACGAATGTGCCACGGCCGACCACGCCGCTGAGCAGGTTATCGTAGGTCAGCCGCGAATAGGCCTCGGCCACGGTCTTGCGCGATACGCCCAGTTGTTCAGCCAGCAGACGGGTAGGCGGCAGTTGGGAGCCGGCGGCCAGGTGGCCGCTGTCGATACCGTCGCGCAGTTGCTGGTAAAGCTGATCGGCCAGGCCTTTGCGGCCCTCCAGGCGAATGTGCAGTTCCATGGTCGGGTCCGGAGCGGAGGATTGCTCAGGATAGCGGATTGGCTGCGACTCAGGTGCTTGTCACAGGCGACGAAGAGGCCGAGCCAACCGCTCAGAGCCGAGCGGTGCTGACGGTGATATAGCCTTTTTCTGCCAAGGCAATGCGTATCACGGTTTCGTCTTCCGGCGCGTTGCGGTTGCGCTTGATGCGCACGCCTTCAACCGTCGAAGCTTTCATATGCTCTGAAATGGCCCGCCCGTTGGCGTCGAAGAACACCTCGCTGGCCAGCAACTCGATGCGTTCGATCAATTGCCGGGAATGTTCATCGGTGGCGCAGAAGAACATGACCCCCGACAAGTGCGGGTCGTTGTCGGGGTTGGTCATGTCATGGGCCAGCATTTCGCGCAGGCTGCTGCGCAGTTCGGCGATGGGGCGGGCGTACGGGTGCATGCGGAGCCTCCTCTGGATCGCGACCTTGCGTCCTCCAGTGCCGATCATGTTTTCTGTGGGCAGAGGCAGCAAGTAGGGCGCTTCTGAGGGCTGCGTAGGAAACGTCTTAAGATGCTGGGCGGTGGTCGAACCCCAGGGTCTACAAGGCAGCAGCCCCCGCCTTGGCCACCTGGGCATCCTGTTCGGATTTGACGCCGGATACACCAATGGCGCCCACCACCTGGCCTTCCACCCGCAGCGGCACGCCACCTTCAAGGCTGGTCAGCAGGGGGGCGGTCACGAATGCAGTACGGCCACCATTGACCATCTCTTCATAATCCCGCGTCTCTTTGCGCCCCAGTGCGGCGGTGCGGGCCTTTTCCATCGCGATGTAGGCACTGGCCGGTGCGCAGCCGTCCAGGCGTTCCAGGGCCAGTGGGTGGCCGCCGTCGTCGACCACGGCGATGGTCACGCTCCATTGCCGGGCCTGGGCTTCCTGGCGGGCGGCGCTCAGTACGCGGGCGATTTCGGCCTGGCCGATAACGGATTTGCTAAGCATGGGCGGGCTCCGGGTTCAAGGCTGCTTCGACAATTTCGATCCAGTGGCGCACGGGCGTACGTCCAGCCCCGTCGAGGTGGGCCTGGCAGCCTATGTTGGCTGTGGCAATGAGGTGCGGCTTACCGCTTTCCAGCGCATTCAGACGATTGTCGCGAAGTTGCAGTGACAGCTCAGGCTGGGTCAGCGAATAGGTCCCCGCCGAGCCGCAGCACAGGTGGCCATCGGGCACCGAGGTCAGGGTAAAGCCGAGCCGCGTCAGCAACGCTTCTACCGCACCGCCCAGCTTCAGGGCGTGCTGCAGGGTGCATGGGCAGTGGAAGGCCAGGCGCTGTTCGGCGCACAGGGCCAATTGTTCGATCGGCTCATCGCGCAAGATTTCCACCAGATCGCGGGAAAGGGCGCTGACCCGGGCGGCCTTGACAGCGTAATGGGGGTCTTTTTCCAGCAGGTGCCCATAGTCGCGGACAAACGCACCGCAGCCGCTGGCGGTCTGCACGATAGCCTCGGCACCCGCTTCGATGGCGGGCCACCAGGCGTCGATATTGCGCCGTGCCCGCTGCAGGCCTTGCTCCTGGGCATTCAGGTGATAGTCCACCGCGCCACAGCATCCGGCTTGCCGGATCGGTTGCACGCTGATGCCCAGGCGGTCGAGCAGCCGCGCAGCAGCGGCATTGGTATTGGGTGACAGGGCCGGTTGCACGCAGCCTTCCAGCATCAGTACCCGGCGCGCATGGCGCACTGCCGGACGCTGGCAGGGTGGGGTGACCTGCGCCGGCAACTTGCGTTTGACTGAGGCCGGTAGCAGCGGGCGCAGCGCCTGGCCGCTGCGGGTCAGGGCCTTGAACAGTGCCGGGCGCGGCACCACCGCACGCAGGCCCAGGCGCAACAGGCGCTGGCTGAGCGGGCGTGGCACTTGCTGCTCGACCACTGCGCGGCCGATGTCCAGCAGATCGTGGTACTTCACCCCGGATGGGCAGGTGGTTTCGCAATTGCGGCAGGTCAGGCAGCGGTCCAGGTGCAGTTGGGTGCTGGCGGTGACCGGCTCGCCTTCGAGCATCTGCTTGATCAGGTAGATGCGCCCGCGCGGGCCGTCCAGCTCGTCGCCCAGCAACTGGTAAGTGGGGCAGGTGGCTGTGCAGAAACCGCAATGTACACAAGTGCGCAGGATGCGTTCTGCTTCGTCGGCGCGGGCCAGGCGGCGCGATGGTTCGCTAAGGTTGGTTTGCATGGTCTGGCCTCACAGGTCCGGGTACAGGCGGCCAGGGTTGAACACCCCCTGGGGATCGAGTTGCTGCTTGAGGGCGCGGTGGTAGCGCATCAGTGCAACCGGCAGTGGCGGGCTGCTGGTTGCACCGGGGGCGTAGCAGGTGGCGTGGCCACCCACCTTGGCCACCTGGTCGCGAATGGCCTGCGCTGGTGCGCGGGTCTTGAGCCAGCGCTGGGCACCACCCCAGTCGATCAGTTGCTGGCCGGGCAGTTCCAGCTCGCCGGTGATGGTGGGTACGGACAGGCGCCACAGGGGGGCGGCGTCGGTAAAGAACGCCAGGCGCTGCTCGCGCAGGTCGCTCCAGAAGCGGTTATCGAGTGTTTCGCCCCCCAGCCGCTGGCGTGCCGACTGCACCGACCCTTCGCCGCCTTCCAGGCGCAGGTACAGCGTTTCGCCGTCATGGCAGGCGGCGCTGATCGGCAGCGGTTGCTGGCCCCATTCGGCCAGCTCGGCCAGCGCTTCATTGCGGCCCATCGGCAGGCGCAGGCTCAGGCACAGGCGTGGCCGTGGCAGCACTTTCAACGAAACTTCGGTCAGCAGCCCCAGGCATCCGAAGCTGCCCGCCATCAGGCGTGACACATCGTAGCCGGCGACGTTCTTCATCACCTCGCCACCAAAGCGCAGCAGTTTGCCGTGGCCGGTGATCACCCGTGTACCCAGTACAAAGTCGCGCACCGACCCGGCCCACGGCCGTCGCGGGCCAGACAACCCGGCCGCGACCATGCCCCCCAAGGTGGCCTCGGGGCCCAGGTGGGGCGGCTCGCAGGGCAGCATCTGGCCAGCCTCGTGCAGGGCTGCCTCGATCTCGCGCAGGGGGGTACCGGCGCGGGCCGTGAGTACCAGCTCGGTGGGGTCGTAGCTGACAATGCCGCGGTGGTTGCGGGTGTCGAGTACTTCGCCGGCCACCGGGTTGCCGAGCATCGCTTTGCTGTTGCTGCCCTGGATACGCAGCGGCGTACCTTCGTTCAGCGCCTGGTTGACCTGCTCCAACAGCGTCTGGCTCATGTCGCGGTCCATGCTCATTAGAAGCGCTCCAGCTCGGGGAAGGGCAGTTGCCCATGGTGCACATGCAGGGCGCCGAATTCGGCGCAGCGGTGCAGGGTGGGAATGTTCTTGCCGGGGTTGAGCAGGCCCTGAGGGTCGAAGGCGGCCTTCACCGCGTGGAACAGGGTGATCTCGTCGCTGTTGAACTGCGCGCACATCTGGTTGATCTTCTCGCGCCCCACACCGTGTTCACCGGTGATGCTGCCGCCCACCTTCACACACAGCTCCAGAATCTTGCCGCCGATCGCTTCGGCACGCTCCAGCTCGCCGGGCAGGTTGGCATCGAAGAGGATCAAAGGGTGCATGTTGCCGTCGCCGGCATGGAACACGTTGGCCACCCGCAGTCCATACTTCGCGGACAGGTCGCTGATGCCCTTGAGCACCCGTGGTAACTCGCGGCGCGGAATGGTGCCGTCCATGCAGTAGTAGTCCGGCGAGATGCGCCCCACGGCCGGAAAGGCGTTCTTGCGTCCGGCCCAGAAGCGAACACGCTCGGCTTCGTCGCAGGCCTGGCGCACCTCGCGGGCCCCGGCTTGCGTCAGCACGGCGGCGACGCGCTGGCAGTCGTCGTGTACATCGGCTTCCACGCCATCCAGTTCGCACAGCAGGATCGCCGCCGCGTCCACCGGGTAACCGGCATGGATGAAGTCTTCAGCGGCGCGGATCGCCAGGTTGTCCATCATCTCCAGGCCACCGGGAATGATGCCGGCAGCGATGATGTCGGCGACTGCCCGGCCAGCGTCCTCGACGCATTCGAAACTGGCCAGTATCACCCGCGCCACCTGGGGCTTGGGCAGCAGCTTGACAGTGACTTCGGTGACGATACCGAGCATGCCTTCGGAGCCGGTGAACAATGCCAGCAGGTCGAAGCCGGGGCTGTCCAACGCATCGCTGCCCAGGCTCAGGCGTTCGCCCTCGACTGTGAGGATTTCCACCTTGAGCACATTGTGTACGGTCAGGCCGTACTTGAGGCAGTGCACGCCACCGGCGTTTTCGGCGACGTTGCCCCCGATCGAGCAGGCAATTTGCGAGGAAGGGTCTGGTGCGTAGTACATGCCATGGGGTGCGGCGGCCTGGGAGATGGCCAGGTTGCGTACGCCCGGCTGCACGCGGGCGTAGCGCCCCTGCGGGTTGACCTCAAGGATGCGGTTGAAGCGTGCCATCACCAGCAGGATGCCCTTGGCCAGCGGCAGGGCACCACCCGACAGGCCGGTACCGGCGCCACGCGCAACCACCGGTACGCCGCGCTGGTGGCAAAGCTTCAGCAGCGTCTGCACCTGTTCCAGGCGCTCGGGCAGCACCACCAGCAGTGGCACTGTGCGGTAGGCCGACAGGCCGTCGCATTCGTACGGTTTGAGGTCTTCATCGCGGTGCAGGATTTCAAGGTCCGGCAGGGCGTCGCGCAGCGCCTGCAACAGGGCGGCCCGGTCCACGTCAGGCAGCACGCCATCGACGCGTTCGTCGTACAGGATATTCATCGGCTCACTCGGCAACGGTTTTTATTGTTGTTGGCAAAGCGGTCACCGATGCAGCGTGCGCGGGCTAGCGGCCGGGGTCGAGTGAGATGTTGACTGGTCCTACCAGTTTCTTCGGACAGTGCTGGTTACTCACGGCTCTGTCCGGCTAGATTGGCGCTATAAGTCAAAGTGGTCCTACCAGCAGGAGTGTGTGCAGTGGGTACTGAAGGCAAGGTCAAGGTCGCTGATCAGGTGGCCGAACGGGTCGAGCGGCTTATCGTCGAGGGCGTGCTCAAGGTGGGGCAGGCGCTGCCATCGGAGCGGCGGCTGGTGGAGAAGCTTGGCTGTTCACGTTCGGCGTTGCGGGAGGGACTGCGCGTTTTGCGCGGGCGCGGCATCATCGACACCGAACAGGGGCGGGGTTCGTTTGTCGCCGATCTCACCGGGCAGGCGGGTGCTACGCCTTTGATGCACCTGTTCAGTTCGCAACCGCGTACGCTGTTCGACCTGCTGGAGGTCCGGGCGTTGCTGGAGGCTGAGTCGGCGCGGTTGGCTGCGTTGCGCGCTACCGACGTCGACCGCCTGCTGATCCGCCGGCGCTATGAAGAAATGCTGGCTGCGCACGAGGCTGCGCAGGCGCTCGATGCCCGTGAGCATGCCCGTCGTGACCATGCCTTTCACCGGGCGATCAGTGAGGCGTCGCATAACCCGGTGCTGGTGCATACGCTGCAATCGCTCAGTGACCTGACGCTGAGCACCGTGTTTGCTTCGGTCAACAATTTGTATTGCCGGTCAGCGCAGAAACGCCAGATTGATCGGCAGCATGCGCGGTTGTATCGCGCGGTGATGGAGCAAATGCCCGAGCAGGCGCAGCGGGCGGCGCGTGAGCATATCTACGGCATACGCGACAGTTTGCAGGAGATCGAGCAGGAAGAGCAGCGCCTGGTCAGGGCGACCATGCGCATGGATGGCTGGGGGTGAAGCGGCACTGTACCGGCCCTGTCGCGTTGAACCGCCGCGAAAGGGCCGGTACAGGTTTACTCAATGGTCAGCCACAGGGTCATCTTGCGACAGGATGGCCCGGGCCAGCTCTTCATCACTGGCCTGCAGCCCTGGGTGGTCCTTGCGGGCCTGTTCAAGCGCCGATTCCACATAGGCGCCACGGATTGCACCGCCGCTGGCGACGAACGCTGAAAGTTCGTCACGGGCCGGGATGATCCGTTTGTCATCCTTGAAGGTCGAATACAGCGAAGCGGAAATACCGGCCGAGGTGGCGACGTCGCCCGCATCGACGCGGGCCAGGGCAGCGCCGGCAGGCATCAGGAGCAGCAGCGCAGGGGCGAGCAGTAGGTGGCGCATGTCGTGTTCTCCAGTAGCGTGAAGCACAGGGAAATAAACCACTCAGTGTCTAAGACGGCCGGGGCGTTCGGGTAGTTCCCTGCTCTTGGGTGGAGCGTGTCGAGAGGGAAAGTGCACCTGCCGCTGACGAGGCGGCTGAACTCACGGTTTTCAAGGTGCCGGCGGAGTGCGTGATGGATTGACCGCGTCGGGATGCGCGTGATTTGCTTGGGTGGATGGCACTTCACGGGCAAGCCCGCAGAGGGCCCTGCCGATCATTCAAAGGAAACTGAAGGTTCGCCCATGTCCGACTACAAGCTGCATTGCTTCGCCGAATCCGGCAACGCCTACAAGGTTGCGCTCATGCTTGAACTCACCGGTCAGAAATGGCAGCCGGTGTTTGTCGACTTCTTCCATGGCCAGACCCGTGAGCAAGCCTGGCGCGATGAGGTGAACGAGCAGGGCGAGGTGCCGGTGATGGAACACGCTGGCAAGCGCTTCACCCAATCTGCGCTGATCCTGGAATACCTTGCCGAACAGACCGGCCAGTTCGGGCCCCGCGATGAAGACGAAAAACGCGAGATCTGGCGCTGGATGCTGTTCGACAACCATAAGTTCACCAGCTACTACGCTATGCTGCGCTTTCTGTTCTGCCTGAAGAACACCGGTGAAACCGATGTCACGAGGTTCCTGCGCGAGCGTGCCAAGGCGGCTTACCGTATTGTCGACGCGCACCTGGCGAAGACGCCATTCATGGTCGGTGGCCGGTTGACCATTGCCGACCTGTCGTTGGCGGGGTATGTGTTCATGCCAGAAGACACCGGTATCCCGCTGGCAGAGTTCACCCACATCGAGGCCTGGAAAGCCCGCATCCAGGCGCTGCCGGGGTGGAAGCACCCGTATGAGCTGATGCCGCGCACGGCATCCTGACTCGTTCGCGACCAAGGCCGTCTCCACTGCGGCCCCGCAAAATCAGGTGTGTGGCACACCCCGAGTGGGTGCGCCACCCGCATACTCCGGCTTCAGGTGCCCTTGCTCATCCAGCAGATAGGCGTCCATCACCTCCCGCACCACCGGCCCTGCGACTCGGCCCCCAGCTTCGCCGTTCTCGATCATCACCGCCACTACCACGCTGGGATGCTCGGCCGGAGCAAAGCCGACAAACAGGGCGTTGTCGCGGTGGCGCTCCAGGGTCTTGTTGCGGTTGTAACGCTCACCCTGCTTGATCGCCACCACCTGCGCGGTACCGCTTTTGCCGGCAATTCGGTACTGGGCACCGGCGGCCGCGGCGCGGGCAATACCGCGCGGGTCGTGCATGACCATCTGCATGCCCTGGTTGACCTGGTCCCAGGCATGCTTGTCGTGCAGAACGATGTCGGGCATGGGGTGGGGGTCGATCGGCGTGTCGCCGCCCACGGTCATGGCCAGGTGCGGGCGGTGCCATACGCCCTTGCTTGCCAATAGGCTGGTGGCCTGGGCCAGCTGCAGGGGGGTGACCTGCATATAGCCTTGGCCAATGCCCAGGATCAGTGTCTCGCCCGGGAACCAGGCCTGGCGTCGCGTAGCGCGCTTCCACTCGGGCGAGGGCATCAGCCCGGAGGCCTCCTCGAACATGTCCAGCGACACCTTCTGGCCCAGGCCGAACTCGGCCATGTAGTCGTGCAGGCGGTCGATGCCCAGCTTGTGCGCCAGGTCGTAGAAGTAGGTGTCGTTGGAACGCATGATGGCGGTGTACATGTCCACCCAGCCGTCGCCGCTGCGGTTCCAGTTGCGGTACTTGTGGTGATAGTTGGGCAGCTCGTAGTAGCCCGGGTCGAATACCCGGCTGCCAGGGGTGATCACCCCGCTGTCGAGGCCAGCGATGGCCACTTCAGGCTTCACGGTCGAGCCGGGCGCATACAGGCCGCGCAGGACGCGGTTGAACAGTGGACGGTCGATGGAGTCGCGCAGCGCAGCATACTGCTTGAAGCTGATGCCCTTGACGAACAGGTTGGGGTCGAAGCTGGGGTTGCTGACCATCGCCAGTACGTCACCATTGGCCGGGTCCAGCACCACCACCGAGCCACGGCGGTCACCCAGCGCTTTTTCTGCGGCTATCTGCAAATGGGCGTCCAGGGTTAAAACTATGTCCTGCCCTGGGGTTGGGTCCTTGTGGTTGAGCACGCGCATCACCCGCCCTTGAGCGTTGGTCTCGACCTCTTCGTAGCCCACGTGGCCATGCAGTTGGCTTTCGTAGAAGCGCTCGATGCCGGTCTTGCCAATCGATTGGGTGCCGCGGTACTCCGTGCTGTCGAGCGTCTTGGCTTCTTTCTCGTTGATGCGCCCCACATAGCCCACTGAATGAGCGAAATGCTCGGCCAGTGGGTACTCGCGGATGAATTGCGGCTCTACGTCCAGGCCTGGCAGGCGGAACTGGTTCACGGCGACCAGGGCGATCTGTTCCTCGCTCAGGCCCACCATAAGGGTCACGGGCTCGAACGGTTTGCGGCCACGGCGCAGGTCCTTGTCGAACTGCTTACGGTCGTCTTCGGTCAGGCCCAGCACCTGCGTCAGGGTGTCGAGCACTTTGGCCGAGTCGCCGCCGGCCCGCTCGCGGGTCATGGTCAGGTCGAAGCTGGGCTTGTTGTCGGCCAGCACCACGCCGTTGCGGTCGTAGATCAACCCGCGTTCGGGGGCGATGGGCAACACGTGCACGCGGTTGTTTTCCGACACGGCCGTTTGTTGGGCGTGCTGCAGCACTTGCAGCACATAGAGCCGGCCAACCAGGACGGCACACAGGCTGAACACCATGGCGGCGCAGGCCAGAAGCCGACGGTTGACCAGGTGTTTTTCCTTTTCGTGGTCCTTTAGAGGGATAGGTTGCGGCATCAGTGAATCGATCCTGAGGGGTAGCAGTACGCGCGCGATCGGGCCGCGGATGCTACGCAACCCGTACTGCCCCCTCAAGACGAGCCCCGGCTGCCCGCTGGCTGGCATCGGCTGTGTGCCCCATGATCAGGGCGCTGAGGGGGAACATGAAGATTTGTTCATTGCGCATTGATGAGGGTGGCACAAGTCTGGTTTGCGATGACTTTGTGGATCCATAATTGGATTTTGTGCGATAACCGAACATCAAGTTTCTAATGTTGTCATAGATTAAATAGTTGATTTAAATGGAAAAAATTATTGTGCTCACAGCTATTTACTGAAATTGGCCCGGAAAAATTGAGATTCAGTGCTTTCGTCATGTTGTCTATGGATCCATTATCTGGTTGATTAGCGCCTGACAACGGCCGGAGCCCTCCTGCCGTATGCGATAACAATTACAAAAAGGGTCCAGTCATGAATGGCTATCCAACGGCACTGAACCGTCAGGGTTCCGCCTGCGCGTGCGCATCTTTCCTCTCGCCTGTGGCCAAGCCTGGCCGACAGGTGACCCCATGAATACCGATCTCAAGCAACGTCTGGACAACGACCCGATGGGCCGCTTTCAGTGCCTGGCCATTGGTATTTGCATCATCCTCAACATGATCGATGGCTTCGACGTGCTGGTCATGGCCTTTACCGCCGCCTCTGTGTCTGCCGAGTGGAACCTGAACGGGGCGCAGGTAGGGCTTCTGCTCAGTGCCGGCTTGTTCGGTATGGCGGCCGGGTCATTGTTCATCGCGCCGTGGGCTGACCGCTTTGGCCGACGCCCGCTGATCCTGCTGTGTCTGGCGCTGTCCGGTATCGGCATGCTGCTCTCGGCACTGAGTCAGAGCCCGTTGCAACTGGCGCTGCTGCGTGGCCTGACCGGGCTGGGCATCGGTGGCATCCTGGCCAGCAGCAATGTGATTGCCAGCGAATATGCCAGCAAACGCTGGCGCGGCTTGGCGGTGAGCCTGCAGTCCACTGGCTATGCGCTGGGCGCGACCCTGGGTGGTTTGCTGGCGGTATGGCTGCTGGGGCATTGGGGCTGGCGTTCGGTATTTCTGTTTGGCGGCATCGTCACCGTACTGGTGATCCCGCTGGTACTGCTGTGGCTGCCAGAGTCGCTGGACTTTCTGCTGGCGCGCCGGCCGGCCAATGCTCTGGCCCGGGTCAACCGTCTGGCCGTGCGCCTCGGTCAACCGGCATTGGCGCAACTGCCGGCCGTTGCCGCAAGGGCAGAGGGTGCCAGCAGCGGTTTCAGGCAACTGCTGGCGCCGGCCATGCGCCGCACCACGCTGGTGATCTGGTTGCTGTTCTTCCTGGTCATGTTCGGCTTCTACTTCGTCATGAGCTGGACGCCGAAACTGTTGGTGGCCGCCGGCTTGTCGGCCCAGCAAGGCATCACCGGCGGCGTGCTGTTGAGCGTGGGCGGCATCCTTGGCGCGGCGCTGATCGGCGGCCTGGCTTCGCGCTGGCCACTGACTCGCGTGCTGGCGTTGTTCATGCTCATTACCGCAGCGCTGCTGGTGCTGTTTGTGGCCAATGGTGCCTCGGTCACTGCGGCGCTGGCGTTGGGGCTGCTGATCGGGCTGTTTTCCAACGGCTGCGTGGCTGGGCTGTATGCCTTGTCGCCGGTGGTCTACGACGCCTCGGTACGCGCCACCGGCGTGGGCTGGGGTATCGGCATCGGTCGCATGGGCGCGATCCTGTCGCCGACCGTGGCTGGCGTGCTGCTCGATGGCGGCTGGCAACCCCTGCATCTGTATGGCGTGTTCGCCATCGTGTTCGTGCTTGCCGCGGGTTGCCTGCTGTTGCTGCGCCCGATGAACAAGCCGGCGTCCACCCTGCCTGCTGATGCACTGAGTCACTGAGTGCAACCCGGCCTGGCCGGGTATCTGAATGCAACTTCCTGCTCCGGGTCAAGCTGGCCTGGGGCGGCCTGCTGCGCCTATTGAAAGCGGAGAACAATAATAATGATGGATACAACCTGCACGCTGGCCCGTTCGGCCCTGGCAGTTTCGCTGGCGTTTGGTCTCGGTTTGCCGGCCTGGGCCGATGAAGGGGGCTTCTTTGAAGGAGCCAAGGGCGGGCTGACACTACGCAACTACTATTTCAACCGTGATTTCCGCGACCCGGGGGCCGCCAAGGGCAAGGTTGAAGAGTGGGCCCAGGGTTTCATTTTCAAGTTCAGCTCGGGCTACACCCCAGGGCTGATCGGGTTTGGCCTGGACGGTATCGCCCTGTTCGGCGTGAAACTGGACAGCGGCCGCGGTACCAGCGGCTCAGAACTGCTGCCGGTGCACGATGACGGGCGTGCGGCCGACGACTACGGTCGGGCAGGGCTGGCGGCGAAGTTGCGTATTTCCGCGACCGAGCTGAAAGTGGGGGAGTTGTTGCCGGATATTCCACTGCTGCGCTACGACGATGGTCGCCTGCTACCGCAGACCTTCCGTGGCGCGATGCTCGACTCGCGAGAAATCGAAGGCCTGAGCCTGCAGGCCGGCCAGTACCGCGAGGTGAGCCTGCGCCACTCTTCGGACATGCAGGACCTATCTGCCTGGGCCGCGCCCGGGGTCACCTCGGACGGCTTCAACTACGCCGGCGCCGAGTACCGCTTCAACCAGCAGCGAACACTGATCGGCGCCTGGCACTCGCAGTTGGAGGACATCTACCAGCAAAGCTATTTCAACCTGCTGCACAGCCAGCGGGTCGGGGAGTGGACGTTGGGGGCCAACCTTGGCTACTTCATTGACCGGGATGACGGACAGGCGCGCATCGGCGACATCCAGAGCCGCACCGGCTACGCCTTGCTGTCAGCTTCACACAGTGGCCACACCCTGTACCTGGGGTTGCAGAAGGTCAGTGGCGACAGCCCGTGGATGTCGGTGTACGGCAGCAGTGGGCGAACCCTGGGCAACGACATGTTCAACGGCAACTTCAGCAATGCTGACGAGCGCTCGTGGCAAGTGCGTTACGACTACAACTTTGCCGCGCTGGGTGTGCCAGGGCTGTTGGCCATGGTGCGCTACGGCCACGGCGAGAATGCCACCACGGCGGCGGGCAGCAATGGCAAGGAGTGGGAGCGCGATGCCGAGGTGAACTACACCTTCCAGAGCGGGGCTTTGAAGAACCTCAACATCCGGCTGAACAACGCGACCAACCGGCGCAGCTTCAACAGTGATCTCGACCAGACGCGCCTGATCGTCAGCTATCCGCTGACCTTGTAGGGGCGGGTTCACCCGCGAACACCGGCGCAGCCGGTGCCATGTTCTGCGTCGCCTGCTTCGCGGGTAAACCCGCTCCTACATTTACGGCGCATGTCTTGCGCCAGGTTGGTTTCTTGGCGCGCGCCCCCCCGTAGGAGCGGGTTCACCCGCGAACACCGGCGCAGCCGGTGCCATGTTCCGCGTCGCCTGCTTCGCGGGTAAACCCGCTCCTACATTTACGGCGCATGTCTTGAGACAGGTTGGTTTCCATGCGTTAGCGCGCCCCCCGTAGGAGCGGGTTCACCCGCGAACACCGGCGCAGCCGGTGCCATGCCCCGCGTCGCCTGCTTCGCGGGTAAACCCGCTCCTACACAGGCCTGCAGCAACCCCTCGGCTTGCGCTAAGATGCCCGCTCATGTCTTTGGAAGTCGCCTGGATGAGCAAACCCGGTCAAATGGTGCTGGTCGCGTTGCGCAAGATGATCGCTTCGGGCGAGCTGGCGGCCGGCGAGCGCTTGATGGAAGTCCCAACCGCTGAACTGTTCGGCGTTTCACGCATGCCGGTGCGCATGGCATTTCGCACCCTCGAACAGGAAGGCCTGCTGGTGCGCTTTGGCGGCCGGGGGTTTCAGGTGCGCTCGGTCAGCGCCGACGACATCGCGGGTGCGGTCGAGGTGCGTGGTGTGCTGGAGGGGTTGGCTGCGCGTCAGGCTGCAGAGCGTGGCTTGTCGGTGCAGGCACGCGCTGCGCTGCAACAATGCCTGGTCGACGGCGACCAACTGTTCGACAAGGGCTTTGTGAGTGAAGACGACTTGCAGGCTTATCACGACCTGAACATGCGTTTTCATCAGGTGATCATCGAAGCCAGCCACAACCCGGCCATTGCCGTTGCCCTGGCGCGTAACGACCACCTGCCGTTCGCCTCGGTCACCGCACTGGCGGTGGATCGCCATGATCTGGCCCGTGAGTACCGGCGCTTCAACTTCGCCCACATGCAGCACCACGCTGTGTTCGATGCCCTGGTCAACCGCCAGGGTGCCCGCGCTGAAGCGATCATGCGCGAGCACGCCAATGCCACCTTGCGCTATGCCGAAACCTTTGGCGGGGCAGCGGCAGACGCGGGCATGAAAGTCATCCTGCCCTCGTCGTAAGCCGGGTCAGATATCCAGCACCAGCAGCGGCGTCTTCGAGCGCGAGCAGCAGGGCGTGAACTGATCGTTCAAGGCCTGCTCCTGTTCGGTGAGAAACAGATCGCGATGGTCCGGTGTACCCTGCAGCACGCGTGTCAGGCAGGTGCCGCAGATACCCTGCTCGCACGACATGGCGATCTCGATACCGTTTTCTTCCAGCACCTGCACCACGGTCCGGTCGGCTGGCACCTCGAACACCTGGCCCGTGCTGCCCACCTGCACCGAGAAACTGCCATCGTTGCTGGCATCCACCGGTGCTGCGGCGAAGTACTCGCGGTGCAGGTTGGCTTCCTGCCAGCCCAAGCCCTTCGCGCTGTCCAGCACATGCTGCATGAACCCGCCCGGCCCGCATACATACAGGTGCACATCATCTTGCGGGTTGCCCAGCACCTGGGCGATGTCCAGCGCCGTTTCCGGCTGCTCGTCAAAATGCACGAACAGCCGATCAGCGAACGGCGCACTGCGAATCCGCTCGACAAACGCTGCACGCTCGCTGGAGCGGGCACAGTAGTGCAGCTCGAAGGCATGGCCGCTGTGGGACAGTTGCTCGGCCATGCACAGGATCGGGGTAATGCCGATGCCGCCAGCAAACAGCAAGCTGCGCTGCGCCCCCTCGGCCAGCGGGAACAGGTTGCGCGGCGCACTGATACGCAACCGGGTGCCGGCCTGCACCTGCTCGTGCAGGCTACGTGAACCGCCCCGCGAAGCCGGGTCGTTGAGCACGCCAATCAGGTAGCGATGGCGTTCTTCGGGGTGGTTGCACAGCGAGTACTGGCGCACCAGCCCGTCGGGCAGGTGCACGTCGATATGCGCGCCAGCGCTGAACGCCGGCAGCAGGCTGCCATCTGCCGCTGCCAGCTCGAAGCTGCAGATACCCTGGGCTTCATCGTTACGGGATACCACTACGGCATCGATCATGTCGGCTGTTCCTCAGGCAGGGGTGGCGCTGGTGGCGATCAGTTGCGGCTGCGGCGCACGCTCTTTGGCGATGATCCGCTCCAGCACCTTGCGTGACTGCACGCCGCCGGCATCGATGTTCAGCTTCAGCAAGTTGCGCTCGGGGTGGGCCAGCAGGTTCTGCTGCTGGCGTTCGAGCATTTCCAGGTCTTCGCTGAAAATCTTGCCCTGGCCCTCCCGGATGTTGTCGGTCAGGGCCTGGTCGTGCGCAGCGAAGTTGCGCGCCATGCCCCAGAAGTACCAGATAGAGGTATCGCTTTCCGGGGTGATGAAGTCGACCACGATGCTCGACGCCTTGTGCTGTGCATCGGCGTGGTAGCCACCCTTGCCGGCATGCGCCACGCCCACTTCGATCAGTACATGGCTGGGTGGGGTGAAACGGCAGATCTGCCAGCGGTCCACCGGTACATCATCGGCCAGGCCGTTGCCACGCAAGGCCATGCGCCAGAAGGGCGGAGCCATGATGTTTTCCATGTGCCGGGCGGTGACCACTTCGTCGCCGGTGACGGTGGTGACCGGCGGTGCTTCGTCGATCTCCTTCTGGCCGATGCTGGACGCGTGCACATAGGTTTCATGGGTGAGGTCCATGAGGTTGTCGATCATCAGGCGGTAGTCGCAACCGATGTGGAACAGCCCGCCGCCGTAGGCCCACTCATCATTCACCGCCCATTCCAGATGCGGAATCAGCGCCGGGTCGGCCTGCGCCTGGTCGCCGGGCCAGACCCAGACGAAGCCATAGCGCTCGACAGCCGCAAAGGTCTTGTTGCAGGGGAAACCACGCACCCGCTGGCCCGGCATCGACACAGTCTTGCCGTCGCAACCCATGACCAGACCGTGGTAGCCGCACACCAGGTTGCCGTCCTCGACATAGCCCAACGACAACGGTGCGCCGCGGTGCGGGCAGAAGTCCTCGACGGCGGCCACTTGGTTCTCTTGGGCGCGGTAGAACACGATTTTTTCCCCGCAGATCTGCCGGCCCAGAGGTTTGGTGGCGATCTCATCGGGGGTGCAGGCGACGTACCAGGTGTTTTTGGGGTACATGGGAGGCTCTCCGGGGTTTTGTTTTTATTTAATGGATCCATTAAGGCTGCGCATGCAGTGAATGGTCAATGGGTTTTGCTCGTATTAAGTGAATTCTGTGCGATTATCGGTTTTTAGTGGATCCATTGATGGGCGTCTCCAGCGATTCGAGGGGGCGGCTACAGCAGCACGTCGTCTGACCAGAAGAGCGCTGGCGAGCGCCGGTGCAGAAGCAGGCCTGGCCGAACCTGCTATGCCTAAAGGGACACCCAACCCATCAAGGCCACTCGATGCTAGCCATCGAAAAACTCTACAAATCATTCCCCACCCCCCAAGGCCCGCTCCCCATATTGCAGGGGGTCGATGTGCGCCTGGCGCGGGGCAGCAGCCTGGCGCTGATGGGCGAGTCGGGCAGCGGCAAGAGCACTTTGCTGCACCTGGTGGCTGGCCTGGACCGAGCTGACAGCGGCCGTATTCTGATCGACGACGTTCCGCTTGACGGCCGTTCGGAAGCTTCCTTGGCGCAGTGGCGGCGGGAAGGGATCGGCCTGGTGTTTCAACAGTACAACCTGATCAGTAGCCTGGACGTAGGCCTGAACCTTACTTTCCAGGCGCGCCTGGCCGGGCGGCATGACCCGCATTGGGCGGCTTACCTGGCGCAGCGCCTGGGCCTGGCGGACCTGCTTGAGCGTTATCCGGAACAACTGTCTGGCGGCCAGCAGCAGCGGGTCGCGATCGGCCGTGCACTTGCCGGGCGTCCGGCCTGGCTGCTGGCTGACGAACCGACCGGCAGCCTCGATGAAGCCAGCAGTGACGAGGTGCTGAGTTTGTTGCTGCAGTTGGTCGCCGAAGCCGGCAGCGGGGTACTGATGGTGACCCACAGCCCGCGGCTGGCGGCGCGTTTGCAGCACCGTTGCTACCTGCAGGCCGGCCGTGTGCGGCCCGAGCAGGGATGATGAAGCTTTTGTCGCTGGCCCTGTTGGCGCTGCTCAGCCATTGGCGGCGCCATCGTGTGCAGTGCTTCAGCATCTTCACTGGCCTGTGGCTGGCCACGGCGTTGTGGACCGGTGTGCAGGCGTTGAACAGCCAGGCACGCAGCGACTATGCCCGGGCCAGCGCGGTATTGACCGGGCCGCTGCAGGCGCAACTGACAGCGCGTAATGGTGAGCGCTTCGATCAGGCGTTGTATGTGCAACTGCGCAGGCTGGGCTGGGCTGTTTCGCCGGTGCTGGAAGGGCGCTTGCGCTTGCCGGGTGAGCCCGCACGCAGTGTGCGGCTGATCGGCATCGAGCCGTTGAGCCTGCCGCCTGCCAGCAGCATTGCCGGAGTGCAGGTGCAAACATTCGACCTGCAAGCGTTCATCGGCTCACCCGGGCAAGCCTGGGTTGGGCCAGACACCTTGCGTCAACTGAACACAAGCCCCGGGCAGCCGACCCGCGACAGTGAAGGGCAGTTGCTGCCGCCTTTGGTTTTGCAGCCTGCGTTGGCGCCCGGGGTCATCGTGGTGGACATCGGCCACGCGCAGACGTTGCTGAACGCACCGGGGCAGTTGTCCCGTCTGCTGCTGGCCGATACGTCCAGGCCGTTGCCTGCGGATATCGCCCGCTACCTTGAACTGCAGCCGCAGCAGGACGATGGCGGTTTGCAGCGCCTGACCGACAGTTTCCACCTAAACCTGACCGCGCTCGGCCTGCTGGCGTTCGTCGTCGGCTTGTTCATCGCCCACGCCGCGATCGGTCTGGCGCTGGAGCAGCGCCGTGGGCTGATCCGCAACCTGCGCGCGTGCGGCGTCAGCCTGAAGCCCCTGCTGGGTGCCCTGGTGCTGGAGCTGTGCCTGTTCGCGGCACTGGGTGGGCTGGCCGGGGTGGCCAGTGGTTATGCATTGGCCGCATGGCTGCTGCCTGACGTGGCCGCCAGCCTGCGTGGTCTGTATGGCGCCCAGGTCGCTGGCACGTTGAGCCTGCCGGCGGGGTGGTGGCTGCAGGGTGTGCTGGTGAGTGTACTCGGGGCATTGCTGGCAGGGCTGGAGAGTGTAATGCGCGCTGCCCGATTGCCTTTGCTGGCGCTGGCGCAACCCCAGGCCTGGCGACTGGCGCAGGGGCCATGGTTGCAACGGCAGGCATTGCTAGCGGGCCTGCTGCTGTTGCTGGCCTTGGGTTGTGGTGTCTTCGGGGCTGGCTTGCTTGGCGCGTTCGGCATGCTGGCAGGGTTGCTGCTGGCGGCGGCGCTGCTGTTGCCGGCCTTGCTCGATCGGGTACTGGCCTGGCTGGCGCGTCGTTGCCACCGGCCATTGGCGCAATGGTTCGTGGCTGACAGCCGCCAGCAGTTGCCAGCGCTGAGCCTGGCGTTGGTCGCCCTTTTGCTGGCCCTGGCTGCCAGTGTTGGCGTGGGCAGCATGACCGAGGGTTTTCGCAAGACGTTTGTCGGTTGGCTTGACCTGCGCCTCTCCGCCGACCTGTATGTCACCCCGCGGGACACAGCCCAAGGCTTGCAGATAGTCGAGTGGCTCAAGCAGCAGCCCGGGGCCAGCATGGTCCTGCCCGGCTGGCGCGCAGACATGCAGCTGCAAGGTTGGCCGGTGCAAGTGCAGGGCATTGTCGATCACCCTGCCTATCGTACGCGCTGGCCATTGCTGGAACAGCATTCGCGTGCTTGGCAGCAACTGGCCAGCGGACAAGGCTTGATGCTCAGTGAGCAGTTGGCCAGGCGACTGAACCTGCAACTGGGCGACAGCCTGCAGCTGCCCGTAGACACGCCAGCCTTGCCCGTGGTGGGGATCTATGCCGATTACGGCAACCCCAAGGGGCATGTACTGGTCAATGCCGGCTGGTTGCGCGCCCACTGGCCACAGGCAACCCTAGCCGGCCTGAGTGTCGACCTTAGCGCTGAACGGGCGCCGGTGCTCAAGGCCGCGCTGCAACAGCACTTTGCCCTGGATGACAGCCGAGTGGTCGAGCAGGCGCGCCTGAAACGCTGGTCGACCGACGTCTTCAACCGCACCTTTGCCGCCACCGCAGCCCTCAACAGCCTTACCCTTGGCGTGGCCGGTGTGGCGTTATTCATCAACCTGCTGACCCTGGGCCAGGCCCGGCTGGGCCAGTTGGCGCCGCTGTGGGCGTTGGGGGTGCGGCGCATGCAACTGGTCTGGCTGAGCCTAGGGCAGACACTCATGCTAAGCAGCTTCACCGTGTTGCTGGCAATCCCGCTTGGGCTGTTGCTGGCCTGGTGCCTGGTCGCGGTGGTGAACGTGCAGGCCTTCGGCTGGCGCTTACCGCTGTATGTGTTCCCCATGCAACTGCTGCAGTTGACCGTGTTGGGCATGCTCACCAGCCTGCTGGCCTGCGCCTGGCCGCTGTGGCAACTGGCGCGCCGCCAGCCGCGCGAACTGTTGAGGCCGCTGGCCGATGAAGCTTGATGCGTGGCTGTTGCTGACCGGGTTGTTGTTGTGCGGCTGTGATCAGCCAGCACCGCAAAGCTATGCCGGGCTCGGGCAGCAGGCTGGCGAATTCAGCCAGGTGACCCGCGATCATCGTCTGGTCTTCCCGCATGACCACGGCCCCCACGATGGCTTTCGTATCGAGTGGTGGTATGTCACCGCCAACCTCAAGGACGCCCAGGGCCGAGATTGGGGCGCCCAGTGGACACTGTTCCGCTCGGCCCTGCGCCCCGGTCCGGAGACCATCGGCTGGAACAGCCCGAACCTGTGGATGGGGCATGCAGCACTGACCGGGCCGGGTGGCCATCAGGCTGCGGAAACCCTGGCGCGGGGTGGTGTCGGCCAGGCCGGCGTGCAGGCCCAGCCGTTTCGGGCATGGATCAATGACTGGGTGTTACAAGGCCAGGGCGGTATTGAACAGCTGCAGATGGCCGCAAGTGGCGACGGTTTTCGCTATGACTTGCAGTTGCACAGCGATCTTCCCTTGGTGCTGCACGGGGAGCAGGGCTACAGCGAAAAATCAGGCAAGGGCCAGGCTTCGTACTATTACAGCCAGCCGTTCTACCACGTCCAGGGGCAAGTCCAGCGTGGCAGCCTGTGCATCGCGGTTACCGGGCAGGCCTGGCTGGACCGGGAATGGAGCAGCCAGCCGTTGGCGCCCGGGCAGACCGGCTGGGACTGGTTTTCCCTGCACCTGGACAGTGGCGCCAAGCTGATGCTGTTCCAGGTACGGGAGACCCACGGGGAACCGTATCGCGCCGGGACCTGGGTAGGGCCACAGGGGGAGGTGGTGGCGCTGGACGCGGCACAGATCCGCCTGCAGGCGCTGGCCTGGTCTGCGCAGAAAAACGGCAAGCAGGTACCGACGCGCTGGCGGGTACAAGTGCCGGAGCATGGGGTGGATGTGCAGGTCGATGCCGTTGAGCCGCAGGCGTGGATGCAGACACGGTTCCCGTATTGGGAAGGGCCGGTACGCTTGAACGGGAGTGCGGGCGGGCGCGGGTATCTGGAGATGACCGGGTACTAGTGCAACAACGTTCAAGCAAGACAGTTGCGCCCATGAAGATCGCGCCAGCCCCTTCAATCCTTGATCATCCCTCGCAGCACTGCCCGCGCTTCTTCAGTACGCAAGCATTCGATGAACAGTCGGCTTTCCCGCGCCACCGTGGCCTCCAGCTCCGCCCGCTGGCTGTCCTTGAGCAGCCGCTTGCTGATCCGCAGTGCCGCCTGCGGGTAGCCTTGCAGCTGCCGCGCCAGCGTGCGGGCAGCGTCCAGGCACTGTTCGCCGTTTTCATGCAGCTCATTGGCCAGCCCCCAGGCCAGCATCTGTTCGCCATCCAGCAATGCACTGGTCAACAGCAAACGTGCCGCCCGGGCCTGGCCAAGCACACGCGGCAGCAGCAGGCTGGAACCAAACTCCGGGCACACACCCAGCGGCGCGAAAGGCATGCGCAGCTTGGTCGAGCGGCTGACCAGCACCTGGTCGCAGTGCAGCAACAGGGTGGCCCCGATGCCGATCGCCGCACCACTGACCGCTGCGATCAGCGGCTTGTCCAGGCCCATGACCACGTGCATCAGGCGGAACACCGGGCTGTCCAGGTCGCTGGGCGGGTTGTCGAGGAAGTCGCGAAGGTCGTTGCCAGCGCTGAAGCAGTGCGGCCCACCGGTGATGATGATGGCATCGACAGCGGGGTCTTCACCTGCTGCCAGCAACAGGTCACCCAGCAACTGGTACATGGCAGTGTTCAGGGCATTGAGCTTGTCGGGGCGGTTGAAGGCCAGGGTCAGCAGGCCTTGGTCCAGCTCGCGTGTGATCAGGTCGTTCATGGCAGCCGCTTTTGTTGTTGTGAGGGGGCCCTGCCGGGCAGTGGCGCTTAGGGTTTATCACGCAGTCCGGCTTGTTGTACAGTCGTTCAGCCCAGCCCCTAACCAGAGACCCACTGATGACTCAGGAAGCCCGCTACCACCGCATGCTGCCGGAATTGCGCAAAGCCAACCTGGTCGAGGCGACCCTGGTGTGCCTCAAACGCCATGGTTTCCAGGGGGCTTCGATCCGCAAGATCTCGGCCGAGGCCGGGGTCTCGGTCGGGCTGATCAGCCACCATTACGCGGGCAAGGACGAACTGGTTGCAGAGGCTTACATGGCCGTCACCGGTAGGGTGATGGGCCTGTTGCGTGAGGCCATGGCCCAGGCCGCGCCCAATGCCCGCGAGCGGCTGTCCGCGTTCTTTCGTGCCTCGTTCTGCGCCGAGCTGCTCGACCCGCAATTGCTCGATGCCTGGCTGGCCTTCTGGGGCGCGGTGAAGACCGCCGACGCGATCAACCAGGTGCACGACCACTCCTATGGCGAGTACCGCAACGAGCTTGGCCAGCTACTGGCCAGACTGGCCGAAGAGGAGGGCTGGCAGGGCTTCGATGCCGACCTGGCGGCCATCAGCCTGAGCGCCTTGCTCGACGGCCTGTGGCTGGAGTCGGGCCTGAACCCCGGCACCTTCAGCCCCGAGCAGGGCGTGATCATCTGCGAGGCCTGGGTCGACGGCCTGCAGGCCGGTGGCCGGAGGCGCTTCAGCCTGCCCGAGGGCTGTTGATCACCTGTTCAGTAACGAGTACGCTGCTGTCGCGAGTGTGTAGAACAACACCAATAAAAAAGAGACAACACGCAATGACGCCTCGGGTATTGATCGTCGATGACGATCCGCTTATTCGTGACTTGCTGCAGGCTTACCTGTCCCAGGAAGGCTACGACGTACACTGCGCCGATACAGCCGAAGGGGCCGAAGCCCTGCTTGCCAGCCAGGATGTCGACCTGGTGCTGCTGGACATCCGCCTGCCCGGCAAGGACGGCCTCACCCTGACCCGCGAACTGCGGGTGCGCTCGGAGGTTGGCATCATCCTCGTCACCGGGCGCAATGACGACATCGACCGCATCGTTGGCCTGGAATGCGGGGCAGATGACTACGTGATCAAACCGCTCAACCCCCGCGAGCTGGTGTCCCGGGCGAAAAACCTGATCCGCCGCGTGCGCCATGCCCGCGAGGCGCACCCCACCTCGGCCTGTGCGCAATCACTGAAGCAGTTCGCCGACTGGGCACTGGACACCGACCGCCGGCGCCTGATCGACGCCCGTGGCGGGCAAACCCTGCTGACCCACGGCGAGTTCCAGTTGCTCAGCGTGTTCCTGCGCAACAGTGGCCACACTCTCAGCCGCGACCAACTGATGGACCAGATTCGCAACCGCGAGTGGGTGCCCAACGACCGCTCCATCGACGTGCTGGTCGGCCGCCTGCGGCGCAAGCTGCATGACGACCCGGCCGAACCGCAGTTGATCATCACCATTCACGGCACCGGCTACCTGTTCACCGCCAGCGTGGCAGCATGATTCCTCGCGCCTGGCGGTTGGCGCTGGCCTTGACGTTGCCCACTCTACACGCCAGTGCCAGTGAACCGGTGCGTTACTGTGACTACCCGGTGTACCCGCCCATTTCCTGGAGCGACGGCCACCAGGTGCGGGGCCTGGCCCCGACCGTGGTGCGCGAACTGTTTGCGCGCATGGGCTACGAGGTGCAGACCGTGGTGCTGGGCAACTGGAAGCGCTGCCTGATGGACGCCGCCGCCGGGCGGGTGGACGTGGTGCTGGCCTACAACAGTGACCAGCGTGACCAGCGCATGCGTTTTTCCACAGAGCCGGTGGTGCGCGAGGAAGTGGCCGTGTTCTACAACCGCAAGCGGCCGGTGCAGTTCCAGCAGCTGGAGGACCTGGCGGGTTACCGCGGCGGCCTGCTGTACGGTGAAAGCTATGGCGCCGAGTTCGATCGCTTCGTCGCCCGCCACCAGAACATCGAGCGGGTATCGTCCAGCCAGCAGAACTTTGGCAAGCTGATCCGCGGGCGCATCGACTATGTGATTCAGGAGCGGCGCACCGGGCTGCTGTTCATCGAACACCTGCCCGGGGCGCAGGATATTCGCGCATTGCCCACGGCACTGAGCGTGGACTACCTGCGAGTTGCGGTATCGCGACAGTCACCCTTGAGCCAGCGCATGGCTGAAATCGATGCGCAGTTGCAGCGGATGAACCAGGCGGGTGAGATCGCGCGTTGGCTGGAGCAAAGTGAGGTCACTTACCGCGACATGATCAACCTGCCGGCGGATGCACGATGATCCACCTGCGCACCGATGGCCTGCTGCGTCGCCTGCTGCTGTTCATCCTGCTGTTCAGCTTGTGCTTCACGGTGCTGGCCAGCGGCGTGCAGTTGTACTTCGAGTACCGTCGCGAAATGCGGGATATAGAGGCACGCATGGCGTTGATCCGTGCCGGCTACCTGGCCAGCCTGGAACGCAGCCTGTGGGACCTCGACGAGGCGCAGCTGGATGTTCAGTTGCGCGGCCTGGTGGACTTTTCCGATGTGGCGCGGGTGCGTCTGCTCAGTGATGATTTCCCGCTGTTGCGCGGTGAGCCCGACCCCCAAGGGCCGCTGCGCATCGAGCGCTTTCCCCTCGACTACCAGCCGTTCTCAGGGCCGGTCAGGCATCTGGGGGAGCTGGAAGTCAGCATCGACCTTGGCGCGGTACACCGGCGGCTTTACGCCACGGGCCTTGCCAGCCTGCTATGGATGGGCGTGTTTCTGTGCGGCCTGGCAGTGGCGTTGTCAGGGCTGTTCTACCGTCTGGTCACCCGCCACCTGCAAGTGATGGCCGAGTTCGCCCGCCGCATTGGCGCCGGCCAGTGGCAGGAGCCCTTGCGCCTTGGCCGCCGCCGCTCATCGCGCCCCGACGAAATCGACACTGTGGCCAATGCCCTGGACGATATGCGCCGCGCCATCCTCAGCGATATCGAGCGCCGTGAGCGTGACCGCCTGGAACTGCAGGACAAACGCGACGAATTGCAGGCCATGGTCGAGCGGCGTACGGCCAGCCTGGCTCGGGCCAAGGACGAGGCCGAGGCTGCCAACCTGGCCAAGTCGCGCTTCTTGGCGACCATGAGCCATGAACTGCGCACGCCGCTCAACGGTATTCTGGGCATGGCCGAACTGCTGCGCGGCGGGCGCCTGGAGGTCGCCGACCGCCAGCGTGTCGAGGCCTTGTACAAGGCCGGCGAAGGGCTGTTGGCGATTCTCAACGAAGTGCTGTATTTCGCCCGGCTCGAAGAAGGCGAGAGCCGCGCCGAACGGGTGGTGTTTTCCTTGCGTCAGTTGTGCCAGGAAGTGCTGGCGTTGCTCGAACCCATGGCCATGGAGAATGCCGACACCCTGCAACTGCAGGTCGATGAGCAACTGGCCGCGTACCAGTACGGCGCAGAGCAGTACCTGCGACAGGTGCTGAGCAATCTGCTGGCCAATGCCATCAAGTTCACTGAGCACGGCCAGGTACAGCTTACAGTGCAGGTGCTTGCCGGTAACGAATGCTCGCAGCGCTTGCGGCTGTCGGTCCGTGACAACGGTATCGGCATCGAACCGGCCGTTCAGGCGAAGATCTTCGACCGTTTCGTCCAGGCCAGCGAAGCGGTGACCCAGCGCTATGGCGGCACTGGCCTGGGCCTGGCGATCTGCAAGCACCTGGTGGAGAAACTGGGCGGTAGCATCGGCCTTGAGAGCGTTCAAGGGCAGGGCAGCAGCTTTTGGTTCGAACTCGACATGGCTCGCGGGCAGCCTGTCTCGGCGGGTTTACCAGCCCCTTCGCCCTTGCCTAGCCTGGATATCCTGGTGGTCGAAGACGTTGCGCTGAACCGTGAGGTTGCCGGTGGCCTGCTGATGCGCGACGGTCACCGGGTAAGCTTTGCCGAAGACGCCAGCCAAGCCCTGCAGGCATGCGCGCAGCGGCGCTTCGACCTGGTTCTGCTGGACGTGCACTTGCCGGGCATGAACGGGGTGGCGTTGTGCCGACAGTTGCGTGCCTCGCCTGGGCCGAACCGCCACAGTCGGATCCTGGCGCTGACGGCCGGCGTGCAACCGGGCCAGGTAGCGGGTTATCTGGACGCTGGCATGCAGGGCGTACTGGCCAAGCCTTTGCGGCTGGACAACCTGCGCAGGGCGTTGGCTGACGTAGCGCCCGCTGAAGTGGCCAGCGCTGGCGCAGACATGGACTGGTCATTGCTCGACACCCACCGTTCACTGCTGGGGGAGCAGAAGTTGCAAGGCCTGCTGAAGGTCCTGCGCCAGTCACTGCAGCAGCACGCCACGGCGCTGGCCGAGGCGCTGCCAGCCCAGGACTTCACCGAAGTGCTGCACCTGGCCCACCGCCTGGCTGGCAGTTGCGATTCCCTGGGGTTTAGCGGGCTGGCTACGGTGTTGCGTGGTCTGGAGGTGGCGGCCCGGCAGCATGACCTACAGGCCATGCAAGCCCTCGGCAAGCCGCTGACCACCCAGCTAGGTCAGGCCAGTGCCACGCTGGAACAGTTGATCCAGGGCTGACGTACAAAAAACTTACGACTTTTTACATCTTCGATCCGTTCGTACAACGGCGCCTTACATCCGTTTCCAATAATCCATGGCAACCGTGTTGCACGCGGTCCATGAGGCTTATTGGAGACAAGAATAATGACATGCCGTAGCGCTCATCCCCTCATTCGAACCCTCCCACGCACCGGCCGCAAAGGCGAGGTGTGCCATGACTGACAGCGTTGAAAAGATCCAGCTCACCCGCGCCCTGAAAAGCCGGCACATCTTCATGCTGTCGCTGGGTGGGGTTATTGGCACCGGCCTGTTCATGGGCTCGGGCGTAACCATCAATCAGGGCGGGCCGGTGGGCGCGATCCTGGCCTACCTGGTCGCGGGCTTGCTGATGTACCTGGTGATGGTCTGCCTGGGCGAGCTGTCGGTGCAGATGCCAGTGTCCGGTTCGTTCCAGGCCCACGCCACCAAGTACATTGGCCCGGCCACCGGGTTCATGATCGGCTGGGTGTACTGGATGAGCTGGGCCACCACCGTAGGCCTGGAGTTCACCGCTGCCGGCATGTTGATGACCCGCTGGTTCCCGGAGGTGCCGATCTGGTACTGGTCGGCACTGTTCGTGGTGGTGCTGTTCGGCCTCAACGCCCTGGCCACGCGTGCCTTTGGCGAGGCCGAGTACTGGTTCTCGGGCATCAAGGTGGCAACCATCCTCGGCTTCATCGTCATTGGCCTGCTGGTGATCTTCGGTGCCATCCCCCTGAGCAGCGGGGCACCCGCACCGATGCTGAACAACCTGGTGGGCGAGTCGCTGTTCCCCCACGGCCTGTCGGCAGTGTTCGCGGTGATGATGACCGTGGTCTATGCCTTCCAGGGCTGCGAAATCATGGGGGTGGCTGCCGGTGAGACCGAGCACCCGGAAAAGAGCATCCCGCGGGCGGTGCGCAACGTGGTGTTCCGCGTGCTGATCTTCTATGTGCTGGCGATTGCCGTGCTGTCGGCCATTGTGCCGCACGAGCAGGCCGGGCTGATGGAAAGCCCGTTCGTGCAGGTGTTCGACATGGTCGGCATCCCTTACGCCGCCGACTTGATGAACTTCGTTATCCTCACGGCCATCCTCTCGGTGGGTAACTCCGGGTTGTATGCCTCTACGCGCATCCTCTGGGCCATGTCCAAGACTGGCATGGCACCCAAAAGCCTGTCGCCGCTGAGCAAGCGTGGCGTGCCGCTGCGGGCGCTGAGCATCACCCTGTGCTTTGCGCTGATTTCGCTGATGACCAGCTTCGTTGCGGCTGACACGCTGTTCATGGTGCTGATGGCGGTGAGCGGTATGTCCGGCACCGTGACCTGGATCGTCATCGCCCTGGCGCAGTACCGCTTCCGCAAGGCCTGGCTGCGCGACGGCGGGCAAGTGCAGGACCTGAAGTACAAGGCGCCGCTGTACCCACTGGTGCCGCTGCTGTGCATCACCCTGTGCAGTTCGCTGTTCGTGTTCCTGGCGCTGGATGAAACCCAGCGGCCGTCACTGTACTGGGGCTTTGGCTTCATTGCCCTGTGCTATGCGGCGTACTTCTTCGTCAACCGCCGCCGGCAGGGGGCCTTCGAGCCCAGCGCACCAAGGGTTTGATGCCGTAGCTCGTCGGCGGCAGGTGTTGGTCGCTGCATTTTCAGTACCTGTGAGGTCTTGCGCCGCCTGTGCGGCGCGCGATCTCACAGGCCATAAAGCCGTCATGACGAACACCCTTGTGTAACGCCAAACACCGAGTTGTGCGAAGTTGTAACAGCCCATCCCGCCTTGCTGAACACTCGTTTAGTATCTCTCTCGTCAAGCCCTCCAAAACCATCACAACAACACCGAGGCCCCCCATGACCACCCCGTCGTCGTCACTGTTGAGCAAGGTCGAAGCCGGCGTTGCCTGGATCACCCTCAACCGCCCCGAGCAACGCAACGCGCTGGACATTCCCACCCTCAAGCAACTGCACGCCTTGCTCGACAGCCATGCCAGCGACCTCACCGTTCGCGTGGTGGTGCTGACCGGCAGCGGCCGCAGCTTCTGCGCTGGCGCCGACCTGGCCGAATGGGCAGCCGCCGAAGCGGCGGGCACCCTGGAGAGCTACGGCTGGACCGAAACTGCCCATGCCCTGATGTTGCGCCTGCACAGCCTCGACAAACCCACCATCGCCGCCATCAACGGCACCGCTGTGGGTGGTGGCATGGACCTCAGCCTGTGCTGCGATCTGCGCATCGCCGCCGCCTCGGCGCGCTTCAAGGCCGGCTACACCAGCATGGGCTACAGCCCCGATGCCGGCGCCAGCTGGCACCTGCCACGGCTGATCGGTAGCGAGCAGGCCAAGCGCCTGCTGTTCCTCGACGAGTTGTGGGGCGCCGATCGCGCCCTGGCCGCCGGGTTGGTCAGCGAAGTCTGTGCCGACGAGCAGTTGCCTGCCGTCGTCGCCGAGCTGGCCGGGCGCCTGGCCAACGGCCCGACCTTCGCCTATGCGCAAACCAAGCGGCTGATACGCGACGGTGCCCGGCGCACGCTGGCTGAACAGCTGGAAGCCGAGCGCCACGCCGGCCTGTTGTGTGGCCGCAGCCAGGATGGCGCCGAGGCCCTGCAAGCCTCGGTGGAACGTCGCGCCCCCCGTTTTACCGGCCAGTAATCCGATACCCGACCCTCATCAGGACCTTCGCAGATGAATTTCCAACT
Source organism: Pseudomonas sp. YQ_5 (assembly GCF_043103305.1). Lineage (NCBI taxonomy): Bacteria > Pseudomonadati > Pseudomonadota > Gammaproteobacteria > Pseudomonadales > Pseudomonadaceae > Pseudomonas > Pseudomonas sp. YQ_5. Next base: position 163,065 of record NZ_JBICJS010000096.1, read on the forward strand.
GACCCAAGAACAAGAAATGTTGGTGGAAGCGGTACGCAGCTTTGTTGCCAAAGAGCTGCTGCCCCATGAGGAAGCGGTGGACCGCGCCGACGCCGTGTCACCCGAGCTGGCAGCGCAGATCCGTGGCAAGGCCATCGCTGCCGGGTTCTATGCCTTCAACATGCCCGAGGAAGTGGGAGGGGGCGGCCTGGACTACCTGTCCCAGGCGCTGATCGAACGTGAGCTGTCCAAGGTGTCCTGGGCGCTGCATGTCTTCGTTGCGCGGCCGTCGAAAATCCTCATGGCCTGCAAGGACGAGCAGATCAACGACTACCTGTTGCCGTGTGTACAGGGCGAGAAGATCGACTGCTTCGCCCTCACCGAACCGGGCGCCGGCTCTGATGCCAACGCCATCAAGACCCGCGCCGTGCGCCAGGGCGATGACTTTGTCATCAACGGTAGCAAGCACTTCATCAGCCACGCGGGCCACGCCGATTTCGCCATTGTCTTCGCTGTCACCGACACCTACGAGCACAACGGGCGCAAGCGCAATGCGGTCACCGCCTTGCTGGTCGACCGGGGTACGCCGGGCATGACCATCCGCCGTGGTCCCAAGTGCGTGAGCAACCGTGGTTATCACACCTACGAGCTGTTCTTCGGCGACTGCCGGGTGCCGGCCAGCAAGGTGCTGGGCGAAGTCGGCAAGGGCTGGGAAGTGGCCAACGCCTGGCTTACCGCCGGCCGGGTGATGGTCGCCGCCAACTGCGTGGGCCAGGCCCAGCGCGCCCTCGACCTGTCACTGCAATGGGCCGCCGACCGCAAGCAGTTCGGCCAGGCCATCGGCAGCTATCAGGGGGTGTCGTTCAAGTTGGCCGACATGGCCACGCAGATCCGCGCGGCCGAGATGCTCACCCTGCACACCGCCTGGAAGATGGACCAGGGCAACATGACCGACGGTGAGGCCGGCATGGCCAAGCTGTTTGCCAGCGAAGTGCTCGGCAAGGTCGCCGACGAAGCGGTGCAGATCTTCGGTGGCATGGGCCTGATGGATGAAGGGCCGGTTGAGCGCATCTGGCGCAACGCGCGTATCGAGCGCATCTGGGAGGGCACCTCGGAAATCCAGCGGCATATCATCGCCCGCGAACTGCTGCGCCCGCTGCTGCGCTGAGCGCCAGGAGAACACCCATGTCGCAATCGATTCGTGACAACCTCAAGCGCCTGCTGGCGCCCCGGCACCTGGCTTTTATCGGCGGGCGCAGCATGGCGCGGGCGCTCAAGCGATGCGCCGAAGGTGGCTTTGCCGGTGAGCTGTGGCTGGTCAACCCGCAGCATGAAAGCCTCGAAGGCATCCCCTGCGTGGCACGGGTGGCCGACTTGCCCTACGCCCCGGACGCAGTGTTCATCGCCACCAACAGTGAGCTGACCCTGCAGTGTGTTGCCGAGCTGGCTGCTCGCGGGGCCGGCGGCGCCATCTGCTATGCCTCTGGCTTTGCCGAAAGCGGGGAGGAGGGCTACCAGTTGCAGCAACGCCTACTCGACGTCGCCGGCAACATGGCCTTGCTCGGCCCCAACTGCTATGGCTTGCTCGACTATCTGCACGGTGCCGCCCTGTGGCCGGTGGCGCATGGTGGCCAGCAGGTGGAGAAGGGGGTGGCGATCCTCACGCAAAGTGGCAACTTCGCCTATAACCTGTCCATGAGCGACCGCTCCCTGCCGGTGGCCTACATGGCCTCGGTCGGCAACCAGGCGCAACTGGGTGTGGCCGAGCTGATGGATGTACTGCTCGACGACCCACGGGTAACCGCCATCGGCCTGCACCTGGAAGGCCTGAAGAACGTGCCGGGCTTCGCCCGCGCCGCGTGCAAGGCGCTGCAGCAGGGCACGCCGATCATTGCATTGAAGACGGGCGTTTCGCAGATCGGCGCTGAACTGGCGCTCAGCCACACCAGCTCGTTGTCTGGCTCTGATGCGTTGTACGACAGCCTGTTCCAGCGCCTGGGGGTGATCCGCGTCAGCGGCCCGGTGAGCTTTGTCGAAACGCTCAAGGCCGCAGCTTGCGGACGCTTGCCGGCAGATGGCGAGCTGATTGCGCTGGCCTGCTCAGGCGGCGATGCCGGCCTGATTGCCGACTATGCCGAACGCCACGATCTGCAACTGCCGAAGCTCGAGCAAGGGCAGGTGGCGGCACTGGCGGAGGTGTTGCCGCGCTATGCCAACCTGGTCAACCCACTGGACTTCACCACTGCCATCTGGGGCGATGAGGCCGCCCTGCAACGCATGCTCGACAGCACCCTGAGCGGCGCCGCGGGCGCGGCGATGCTGGTGCTGGACTACCCGGCGGCGTTCACTGGCGAGCGCAAGGAATGCGACCTGCTGCTGGGGTTGTACTGCGATGCCGTTGAACGCCACGGCAAGATCGGCTTCGTCACTTCGGCTTTCCCGGAACTGTTGCCTGCCAGTGCGCGTGAGCGCCTGCATGCACGGGGCATCGCTGCCCTGCAGGGCGTGGAAGACGGACTGGCGGCCTGGGGCCGTATCGTCGCTTACCAAAGGAGCCGCCAGCGGTTGCTGGACCAGGGCGAGGCTGCGCGGGTACCGCTGTGCCCCCAGGCCCTCACGGGCGAAAGCCTACTGTTGGACGAATGGCAATCCAAGCAGGCCCTGCGCGCCTTCGGCCTGCCCGTGCCTGCGGGCGTGCTGAGTACACCCGAATGCGCCGTGGCAGACGCCGCCCGCGTGGGTTACCCGCTGGTACTGAAGGCTGTCAGCGCGCAGCTGCCGCACAAGACCGAAGCTGGCGCCGTGGCGTTGAACCTGCGCGATGCCCGCGCCCTGGAAGCTGCACTGGTGCAGATGCGCCAGCGCATCGCTGCCTACGCCCCGCACGTCGCGTTCGACCAGGTGCTGCTCGAGCCCATGGCCGAGCCGCCCTTGGCCGAGCTCATAGTGGGCATCAAGCGTGAACACGACTTTGCCCTGGCCCTGGTGATCGGTGCCGGCGGCGTGCTGGTCGAACTGCTCAAGGACAGTGTCAGCCTGTTGCTGCCCACTACCGACAGCGCCATCCGAGCTGCGCTGCTGAGCCTGCGCAGTGCCAGCCTGCTGCAAGGCTTCCGTGGCCGTCCGGCCGCCAACCTCGATGCCTTGGTCTCGGCCATCCGCGCGGTGGCCGATTACGCCTGCGAAAACGCCGGGCAGTTGCTGGAGCTGGATGTGAACCCATTGATGGTCGGTGCCAATGGCACCACCGCGGTCGACGCGCTGATCCGCCTCGGCCAGGCGCAAGGAGAACGACATGAATGACCTTACCCTGACTGCCGGCCAGGCGCTGGTGCGGTTGTTGGCCAACTACGGCGTGGAGACCGTGTTCGGCATCCCCGGGGTACACACTCTTGAGCTGTACCGTGGTCTGCCGGGCAGCGGCATTCGCCATGTGTTGACCCGCCACGAGCAGGGCGCCGGTTTCATGGCCGATGGCTATGCGCGGGTCAGTGGCAAGCCGGGGGTGTGCTTCGTCATTACCGGCCCCGGCGTGACCAACGTCGCCACCCCCATCGGCCAAGCCTATGCCGACTCGGTGCCGATGCTGGTGATTTCCAGCGTCAACCACACCGCCAGCCTGGGCAAGGGCTGGGGCTGCCTGCATGAAACCCAGGACCAGCGCGCGATGACTGCGCCCATCACGGCGTTTTCTGCGGTGGCCCTGCGGGGCGACGACTTGCCCGAGCTGATCGCGCGTGCCTGGGCAGTGTTCGATAGCGAACGACCGCGCCCGGTGCATATTTCGGTGCCCCTGGACGTGCTGGCGGCATCGGTCAGCCGGGACTGGAGCGATGAGGTGGTACGTCGGCCGGGGCGTGGCCAGCCGTGCCGCGAAACCCTCGAACAGGCTGCCCTGAAGCTCGCCGCCGCCAAGCGGCCAATGATCATTGCCGGTGGGGGCGCGTTGCACGCGGCTGAACAGTTGCAGCAACTCAGTGCACGGCTGGCGGCGCCTCTGTTCACCAGCGTGGCCGGCAAGGGCTTGCTGCCGCCAGACGCGCCACTCAATGCCGGCGCCAGCCTGTGCGTCGAACCCGGCTGGCAGTTGATCAGCCAGGCTGATGTGGTGCTTGCCGTAGGCACCGAAATGGCCGACACCGACTTCTGGCGCGAGCGCCTGCCGATCCGCGGCGAGCTGCTGCGCGTCGACATCGACCCGCGCAAGTTCAACGATTTCTACCCCTGTGCCATTGCCCTGCAGGGCGATGCCCGGCAAACCGTGGACGGTTTGCTCGAACACCTGCCCGCACTTCAGCGTGACCCGGCTCAGTCCAGTGAGGCGGTGGCCAACCTGCGCCAGGCCATCCGCAGTGGGCATGCCCCGTTGCAGGCCACGCACCAGGCCATTCTGGACCGTATCGCCGCCGTACTGCCCGACGATGCCTTCATCAGTAGCGACATGACCCAGCTGGCCTATACCGGCAACTACGCCTTCGCCAGCCGGGCACCACGTAGCTGGCTACACCCCACCGGCTACGGCACCCTCGGCTACGGCCTGCCGGCCGGCATTGGTGGCATGTTCGCCAGCGACCACCGCCCCGGCCTGGTACTGGTGGGTGATGGCGGCTTCCTGTACACCGCCCAGGAGCTGGCCACTGCCGTCGAGGAGCTGCACCGGCCGCTGGTGGTGTTGCTTTGGAACAATGACGCCCTCGGCCAGATCCGCGACGATATGCTCGGCCTGGATATCGAGCCGGTCGGCGTGCTGCCGCGCAACCCGGATTTCATCGGCCTGGCCCGCGCCTTCGGTTGCACCGTGCACCAGCCACGTGACCTGGACGCGCTGCAGGCCGACCTGGCCAGTGGCTTCGCCACCCCCGGCGTGACGTTCATCGAACTCAAACACACCTGCGTCTGTTAAGGCGCGCACAACGACAAGAACACGAGTAACCACCATGCCCTTTCGCCGTACCCTTCTGGCTGCATCCCTGGCACTTCTGATCACCGGCCAGGCCCCCCTGTATGCGGCACCCCCGTTGTCGATGGACAACGGCACCAACGCCCTGACCGTGCAAAACAGCAACGCCTGGGTCGAGGTCAGTGCCAGCGCCCTGCAACACAACATCCGCACCCTGCAGGCTGAATTGGCTGGCAAGTCCAGGCTGTGCGCCGTGCTCAAGGCCGATGCCTATGGCCATGGTATCGGTCTGGTGATGCCGTCGATCATCGCCCAGGGCGTGCCCTGCGTGGCGGTGGCCAGCAACGAGGAGGCCCGGGTGGTCCGCGCCAGCGGCTTCACCGGGCAACTGGTGCGGGTCCGTGCGGCCAGCCTGAGCGAGCTGGAAGATGCCTTGCAGTACGACATGGAAGAGCTGGTTGGCAGCGCTGAGTTTGCCCGCCAGGCTGATGCCATCGCCGCGCGCCATGGCAAGACCCTGCGCATCCATCTGGCCTTCAACTCCAGCGGCATGAGCCGTAACGGAGTGGAGATGGCCACCTGGTCCGGCCGCGGTGAAGCGCTGCAGATCGCCGACCAGAAGCACCTCGAACTGGTTGCGCTGATGACCCACTTCGCTGTGGAAGACAAGGACGATGTACGCAAGGGCCTGGCGGCATTCAACGAGCAGACCGACTGGTTGATCAAGCACGCCAGGTTAGACCGCAACAAGCTCACCCTGCACGCTGCCAACTCGTTCGCTACGCTGGAAGTGCCGGAAGCGCGCCTGGACATGGTACGAACGGGGGGCGCGCTGTTCGGCGACACCGTGCCGGGGCGTACCGAGTACAAACGTGCAATGCAGTTCAAATCGCGCGTGGCGGCGGTGCACAGCTATCCGGCCGGCAACACCGTGGGCTATGACCGTACCTTCACCCTGGCCCGTGATTCGCGCCTGGCCAACATTACGGTCGGGTACTCCGACGGCTACCGCCGGGTATTCACCAACAAGGGCCATGTGCTGATCAACGGCCACCGTGTGCCGGTCGTGGGCAAGGTGTCGATGAACACGCTGATGGTCGATGTCACCGACTTCCCTGATGTGAAGGGGGGTAACGAAGTGGTGCTGTTCGGCAAGCAGGCCGGGGGCGAAATCACCCAGGCCGAGATGGAAGAAATCAACGGCGCGTTGCTCGCCGATTTGTACACCGTATGGGGCAGTTCCAACCCGAAGATGCTCGTCGACTGAAATTGCCATTGAAAGGAGATTGCCATGCGCTACGCCAAGCTCACCCAACGCATCGCCGGCGACGGGGCCGCGGCCTGGGACATCCACTACCGCGCCCTGGCGCTGCAGGCCGAGGGCAAGGACATCCTGCTGCTGTCGGTGGGTGACCCGGACTTCGACACTCCCGCGCCTATCGTCGAGGCGGCCATCGACAGCCTGCGCGCTGGTCATACCCATTACGCCGATGTACGCGGCAAGCTGGCGCTGCGCCAGGCCATCGCCAACCGTCACCGGCAACGCAGCGGCCAGGCGGTGAGCGCCGACCAGGTAACGGTGCTGGCGGGTGCCCAGTGCGCGTTGTTCTGCGTGGCCCAGTGCATACTCGACCCAGGCGACGAGGTGATCGTTGCCGAACCGATGTATGTCACTTACGAGGCCGTGTTCGGTGCCTGCGGCGCCAAGGTGGTGCCGGTACCGGTCAAGCCCGAGAATGGCTTTCGCGTGTGCCCGCGTGACGTCGCCGAGTGCATTACCCCGCGCACCCGCGCCCTGGCCCTGAACAGCCCGCACAACCCTTCAGGGGCGAGCCTGCCGCGCGCCACCTGGGAGGCGCTGGCCGAACTGTGCATTGCCCATGATCTGTGGCTGATCTCTGACGAGGTCTACAGCGAGCTGCTGTATGAAGGCGAGCATGTCAGCCCCGGCAGCCTGCCGGGCATGGCCGAGCGCACCGCAACGCTGAACAGCCTGTCGAAATCGCATGCTATGACCGGCTGGCGTATTGGATGGGTGGTCGGTTCGACAGCGCTGGCCACGCATCTGGAAAACCTCGCCCTGTGCATGCTCTACGGTTTGCCGGACTTCATCCAGGATGCCGCCATGGTGGCGCTGGAGCACCCGTTGCCCGAACTGGACGCCATGCGCGAAGCCTACCGCCAGCGGCGCGATCTGGTGTGCGAGCAGCTGGCTGGCTGCCCGGGCCTGAAGGCGTTGAAGCCCGATGGTGGCATGTTCGTGATGGTCGACATCCGTGAAACCGGCGTTAGCGCCCAGGCCTTTGCCGACTACCTGCTGGACAGCCAGGGCGTGTCGGTGCTTGCCGGCGAAGCGTTCGGCCCCAGTGCTGCCGGGCATATCCGCCTGGGCCTGGTGCTGGGCAATGCGGCGCTGGTCGATGCCTGCCAGCGCATTGCCCGCTGTGCCGGCGAACTGATGCACGGGCAGACGGTTGCGTGAGCACTCTGTCCAGCGTACGCGCCGCCTGGGTCTGGAGGAAGGCGCGTGCTGCTGAACCACTGCGGCAAGATAACCTGTTTTGTGTGAGGAGAATGCTTGTGAATGTACTGATCGTCCATGCTCACCCCGAGCCGCAATCGTTCACGGCTGCCCTGCGTGATCAGGCGGTGGAAACCTTTCGCGCCCAAGGCCATCAGGTGCAGGTCAGCGACTTGTACGCGATGGGCTGGAACCCGGTGGCCAGTGCCGATGACTTTACCCAGCGCGAGAACCCCGAGTACCTCGTGTATGCGCTGGAGCAGCGTCAGGGCGTCAAGCGCGGTGCCCTTGCCGCAGACATCCAGCAGGAGCTGGACAAACTGTTGTGGGCCGATTTGCTGGTGTTGAACTTCCCGATTTTCTGGTTCTCGGCACCGGCCATGCTCAAGGGCTGGATCGACCGGGTGCTGGTGTCGGGGGTGTGCTATGGCGGCAAGCGCTTCTACGACCAGGGCGGGTTGGCCGGCAAGAGGGCGCTGGTGACCGTGACCCTGGGCGGGCGCGAGCACATGTTTGGCGACGGCGCGATTCACGGGCCGCTGGAAGACATGCTGCGGCCGATTCTGCGTGGCACGCTGGCCTATGTCGGGTTCGAGGTGCTGCCGCCGTTCGTGGCGTGGCATGTGCCGTACATCAGTGCTGATGCGCGGCAGGACTTTCTGCAGCAATACCGGCAGCGTCTGGAGCAGCTCTCGGACGACCAACCTCTGGTGTTCCCGCGCCTGGCACAGTTCGATGAAGCGTTGTACCCCCTCAGCTGACACCCCACGCTGCTCTCAAGGCTGGCGGTAAGCCTGCAGAAGGTTGCCCAGCCTTTGGAGCCCTCGCTAAGTCAACGCATTAGCGGTTGTTCCCTGAGAGCGGCACTAAATACGGCTACCCACACATTCGGGGTATGTCACCCTTGGGCGAATCCACCGATAGTGAACTCATCGGCTCGATCCGGAGCACTCACACGATGGAGTTGCCATGCGCAAGGTACTGAAGGTGATGGGCGGTCTGCTGCTGGCGTCTGGCGCCAGCCTGGCCCAGGCGGCAGAGGTGGACAGCGGTAACACGTTACGGTTGTACAACTGGACCGACTACATCGGCGAAACCACCCTGGCCGACTTCGAGAAGGCCACCGGCATCAAGGTCATCTACGACACCTTTGATGGCTACGAAACGGTACAGACCAAACTGCTCACCGGCCGTTCCGGCTACGATCTGGTCATGCTCAATGCCGCGCTGGTACCCCCGCTGATCAGCGCCGGCGTGTTCCAGGCACTGGACAAGCAGCAACTGCCTAGCTGGCAAAACCTCGATCAGCAGGTGGTCAACAACCTGCAGGGCTACGACCCTGGCCTGAAGTACTCGGCGCCCTATACCTGGGGCAGTTCAGGAGTCACCTACAACGTCGACAAGATCACCGCACGCATGCCCGACGCGCCGATCGGTTCGCTGGCCATGCTGTTCGACCCCAAGATCGTCTCGCGCTTCGCCGACTGCGGCGTCACCCTGATGGACGCGCCTACCGAGGTCATTCCGCTGGCCCTGCAGTACCTGGGCAAGGACCCACGCAGCGCGTCGCCTGCCGACCTCAAGGCGGCCGAGCAACTGCTGCTGGGCATCCGCCCCTACATTCGCAAGTTCGATTCGGTGAATTACCTCACCAGCCTGCCCAACGGCGATGTCTGCCTGGCGCTGACCTGGTCCGGTGACTATGCCACCGCCCAGGCCCGCGCGGTGGAAGCGAAGAAGGACATCAAACTGTCGTTCTTCATCCCCCAGGAAGGCTCGCTGATCTGGTTCGACAACCTGTACATCCCCAAGGATGCGCCGCACGCGGCCAACGCGCACCGCTTCATCGAGTTCTTGTTGCAGCCGCAGACCATGGCCAAGGTCACCAACTACATCCACTACGCCAACAGCAACGCTGCCGCTACCGCGCTGGTGCGTGATGACATTCGCCAGGACCCGGCCATCTACCCCGACGCACCCACCCGCGAACGGCTGTTCGCACAGAAAACCCAGAGCCCGAAGGACATGCGCGCCATCACCCGGGTCTGGAGCACGGTCAAGACCGGTTTCTGAACACCGCCCAACGATTCCCGCCAAGGAGCTGCCCATGGCCACCCCAAGCAAAGCATTCGCCATTGCCCACGACCCGCTGGTGGACGCCGACAAGGCCCACTACATGCACGGCTACCATGTGTTCGACGAGCACCGCGAGCAAGGTGCATTGAACATCGTCGCCGGTGAGGGCGCCTATATTCGCGACACCCATGGCAACCGTTTCCTCGATGCCGTCGGCGGCATGTGGTGCACCAACATTGGCCTGGGCCGTGAGGAAATGGCCGTGGCCATCGCTGACCAGGTGCGCCAGCTGGCCTATTCCAACCCGTTCTCCGACATGGCCAACGACGTCGCCATCGAACTGTGCCAGAAGCTCGCGCAGCTGGCGCCGGGTGACTTGAACCATGTGTTCCTCACCACGGGCGGCTCCACCGCGGTCGATACGGCCTACCGGCTGATCCAGTACTACCAGAACTGCCGCGGCAAGCCGCACAAGAAGCACATCATCGCCCGTTACAACGCCTACCACGGCTCCACCACCCTGACCATGTCGATTGGCAACAAGGCCGCCGACCGGGTGCCGGAGTTCGATTACCACCATGACCTGATCCACCACGTCTCCAACCCCAACCCGTACCGCGCGCCAGACGACATGGACGAGGCGGAGTTCCTCGACTTCCTGGTGGCCGAGTTCGAGGACAAGATCCTCTCGCTGGGTGCCGACAACGTGGCGGCATTCTTCGCCGAGCCGATCATGGGCTCGGGCGGGGTGATCATTCCGCCCGAGGGGTACTTCCAGCGCATGTGGCAGCTGTGCCAGACCTACGACATCCTGTTCGTCGCCGACGAAGTGGTGACCTCGTTCGGGCGCCTGGGCACCTTCTTCGCCAGCGAGGAACTGTTTGGCGTCGTCCCTGACATCATCACCACCGCCAAAGGCCTGACCTCGGCGTACCTGCCGCTGGGCGCGTGTATTTTTTCCGAGCGCATCTGGCAAGTGATTGCCGAGCCGGGCAAGGGCCGTTGCTTCACCCACGGTTTCACCTACAGCGGCCACCCGGTGTGTTGCACGGCGGCGCTGAAGAACATCGAGATCATCGAGCGCGAGCAACTGCTCGATCATGTCAAGGACGTGGGGGGATACCTTGAGCAACGTTTGCAGAGCCTGCGCGAGCTGCCGCTGGTGGGGGATGTGCGCTGCATGAAGCTGATGGCCTGTGTCGAGTTCGTCGCCAACAAGGCCAGCAAGGCACTGTTCGCCGATGAGGTGAACATCGGCGAGCGGATCCACAGCAAGGCGCAGGAAAAAGGCTTGCTGGTGCGTCCGATCATGCACCTGAACGTGATGTCGCCTCCGTTGATCATCACCCATGCACAGGTGGACGAGATCGTCGAGACCCTGCGCCAGTGCATCATCGAAACCGCGCGTGAACTCACGGCGCTTGGCCTGTACCAAGGCCGATGAACCTGGCGCAAATGGCTGTGCGCGGGCGTGCCTGGCAGGCTAGACTGCCGGGCATGACCCAGGCCTCCCCCGATACCCCGCTTACCCTCACAATGGGCGCGCTGCAGCAGTGGCACGCGGCGTTGCAACGCGCCCTGGCCAATGGCGAAACCCCCGAGGCGCTGGAGTATGTGGCCGCTGCCATCGGCCAGTTGGTGCAGGTGGAGTCGATGATGATCAGCCTTGAGTGCCAGGGGCGGGCACCGCAGTTGCTGTACCAGCAAGGCATCCCCGAACGGCACCGGGCCGCCGTGCTGGAGCGCTATTTCAGTGCCGGCTACCTGCTGGACCCTTTCTGCCTTGCCGTGCAAAGCGGCCTGGCCGAAGGCTTCTACCACCTGCAGGAAATCGCCCCCGACAACTTCTTCGACAGCGACTACTACAAGGCCTATTACCTGGGTACAGGTTGCAGTGAGGACAGCTACTACATCGTCGACCTCAGCGCAGGCCGCAAGCTGTCGCTGAGCCTGTTCCAGGGCTGCAGCGGCACCCGCCTGAATGCCGGGCAGGTCGACCTGTTGCGTGCGTTGGAGCCGATGGTGCGCGAACTGCTGGGGCGTTATGCCCGGCACAACCTGGAACCGGGCGCTGCATCAACCGAGCGCAGCAGCCTGCAGGCAGCGTTCGACAGCTTCGGCTGCCAGGTGCTGACCGACCGCGAGCGGGAAGTGGCGCACATGATCTTGCGCGGGCACTCGGTGAAATCTACCGCGCTGGAGCTGGGTATCTCGCCGGAGACCGTGCGCATGCACCGCAAGAACCTGTACATGAAACTTGAGATCAACTCGCAATCGGAGTTGTTTGCACGGTTTATCGACTGGTTACGCGGTGATCATTTACCGACGATTTCTGATTGACTGTCTTGAGCCTTGGCAATTCGCGTGTCGCAGCATGAAACAGCTCAATGGGAGATCACCCAGCCCTTCCGGGCTGCGCTGTCGCACAGCAAACAGGATGCGCATGACGTCAGATCTGCACTGACATCGAGATCTAGAAAAGCATTCGCCGACTGATCCGGGTAGGTTAGCCGCCGAATACTTCGCTATGGTTCCCAATGCGCGGGAAAGAGGCCGTAGACCGCACTGGTGTGCTGCTTTGCTCCCGAATGAGAGAGTGGCCCAAATGGCATCGGCGTTAATCCCTGTCGGCACAGCTTGCTGTGACCACGTATAGAAGAGTGAACACTTCGCCGCCATTGACCCCGCGCGCCTGTTTTTTCGCTAGAACGAACAGTGGGTTATCTTTTGTTTGATAGAAGTATCCCTATACCGATGGTTATATGGGGCAGGTATAGGCAATAGGGCAGGGCTATACAGCCCCTGTGGGCATGGTGTGTTCATATGGCCTGTTGCTCGATCAACCCCAGGCACCGCTGCACGATCGGGCTTACATCACCCTTGCGTCGGCTGAGGATGATCGGGCTGACAGCGCCGCTATCAAGCAGGCCAACATACTCGATATCGGTACGGTGCTGCTGCTGTACCGATGCCGGCACCAGGGTCACGCCAACGCCAACCGCTACCAGGCCGATGGCGGTCTGCAGTTCGTTGGCCCACTGGCTGACACGAATGCTCATGCCGTGGTGGGCGAACAGCGCCAGCACGTGGTCGGCATAGCTGGGCCGGGGATTGGCCGGGTAGAGGATGAACGCTTCGCCAGCCAATTGGGCCAGACTGAGGGGGCGGCCCGCCAGGGGGTGGCCCTTGGGTAGCACGGCCACCAGTGGGTCCTCGCACAGCACCTGCTGGTGAATCACCGGGTCGTCGATGCGAATGCGCCCGAAGCCAATGTCGATACGCCCGCTTTTCAGCGCCTCCACCTGTTGCAAGGTGGTCATCTCGTTCAGGCCCAGTTCCAGCTCGCTGTCCTGGCGCAGCTCGCGGATCAGTTCCGGCAGCACGGTGTACAGGGTAGAGGGCGCAAAGCCGATGCCCAGCCACTGGCGCTGACCCTGGCCGATGCGGCGGGTGTTGTCGCTGATGTTCTGCAACTGCTGCAGCACGGTGCAGGTCTGCTCGTAGAAGAAGCGGCCGGCTTCGGTCAGCCGCAGCGGACGTTCGCGTACCACCAGCAGGGTGCCGAGCTGGTCCTCCAGTTGGCTGATCTGCCGGCTCAGTGGTGGCTGGGCGATGTGCAGCAGCTCGGCGGCGCGGGTGAAGTTCAAGGTCTCGGCCAAGACTTTGAAGTAACGCAGGTGGCGCAGCTCCATCAGACCTCCAGGGTATGGTGGGAGATTCATTTGATATTGGACGGTCGTCAGGGTCTCGCGCAATCCTTCAACAATCAAGTAAACGCATCACTCGGGCCTGCAACTGAAAGCCCGACCTGACGGGACCTGGCAACAATGACAAGCGCGCTGATTGAACACATAGAGGCAATTATCGTCGACCTGCCGACCATTCGCCCGCACAAGCTGGCGATGCACACCATGCAGCAGCAGACCCTGGTGGTATTGCGCCTGCGCTGCAGCGATGGCGTGGAAGGCATCGGCGAAGCCACCACCATCGGTGGTCTGGCTTATGGCTACGAAAGCCCCGAAGGCATCAAGGCCAATATCGACACGTACCTTGCCCCGGCGCTGATCGGCCTGCCGGCAGATAACATCAATGCCGCCATGCTCAAGCTGGACAAGCTGGCCAAGGGCAACACCTTCGCCAAGTCTGGCATCGAAAGCGCCTTGCTCGACGCCCACGGCAAACGCCTGGGTCTGCCGGTCAGCGAACTGCTGGGGGGCCGCGTGCGTGACAGCCTGGAGGTGGCCTGGACCCTGGCCAGCGGCGACACCGCCCGCGACATCGCCGAAGCACAGCACATGCTGGAAATTCGCCGGCACCGCGTGTTCAAGCTGAAAATCGGCGCCAACCCGGTGGAGCAGGACCTCAAGCATGTGATCGCGATCAAGCGCGAGCTGGGTGACAGCGCCAGCGTGCGGGTCGACGTCAATCAGTACTGGGACGAGTCCCAGGCCATCCGCGCCTGCCAAGTATTGGGCGACAATGGCATCGACCTGATCGAGCAGCCGATTTCGCGCATCAACCGCGGTGGCCAGGTGCGCCTGAACCAGCGCAGCCCGGCACCGATCATGGCCGATGAGTCAATCGAAAGTGTCGAGGACGCCTTCAGCCTGGCCGCCGACGGCGCCGCCAGCATCTTCGCCCTGAAAATCGCCAAGAATGGCGGCCCGCGCGCCGTGCTGCGCACTGCGCAGATCGCCGAAGCCGCCGGCATCGCCTTGTACGGCGGCACCATGCTCGAAGGTTCGATCGGCACCCTGGCGTCGGCCCATGCATTCCTCACCCTGCGCCAGCTCACCTGGGGTACGGAGCTGTTCGGGCCGCTGCTGCTGACCGAGGAAATTGTCAACGAGCCGCCGCAGTACCGCGACTTCCAGCTGCACATCCCCTATACCCAAGGCCTTGGCCTGACGTTGGACGAACAGCGCCTGGCGCGTTTCGCCCGTCGCTGATCAGCAAGCAAGGAGATAACCATGTTGTTCCACGTAAAGATGACCGTGAAGCTGCCGGTCGACATGGACCCGGCCAAGGCCGCCCAGCTCAAGGCTGATGAAAAGGAACTGGCCCAGCGCCTGCAGCGTGAAGGCACCTGGCGCCACCTGTGGCGCATTGCCGGGCATTACGCCAACTACAGCGTGTTCGATGTGCCCAGCGTCGAGGCGTTGCATGACACATTGATGCAGCTGCCGCTGTTCCCGTACATGGACATCGAGGTCGACGGCCTGTGTCGGCATCCCTCGTCTATTCACAGCGACGATCGCTGATTCGCACCTGTATGCCTGACAAGAACAATACGAGGTAAGCACGATGACCGTGAAAATTTCCCACACTGCCGACATTCAAGCCTTCTTCAACCAGGTGGCTGGCCTGGACCATGCCGAAGGAAAACCGCGCTTCAAGCAGATCATTCTGCGCGTGCTGCAGGACACCGCTCGGCTGATCGAAGACCTGGAAATCACCGAGGACGAGTTCTGGCACGCCGTCGACTACCTCAACCGCCTGGGCGGCCGTAATGAGGCGGGCCTGCTGGCTGCTGGCCTGGGCATCGAGCACTTCCTTGACTTGTTGCAGGATGCCAAGGATGCTGAAGCCGGCCTTGGCGGCGGCACCCCGCGCACCATCGAAGGCCCGTTGTACGTTGCCGGGGCGCCGCTGGCCCAGGGCGAAGTGCGCATGGACGACGGCACTGACCCAGGCGTGGTGATGTTCCTTCAGGGCCAGGTGTTCGATGCCAACGGCAAGCCGTTGGCCGGTGCCACCGTCGACCTGTGGCACGCCAACACCCAGGGCACCTATTCGTACTTCGATTCGACCCAGTCCGAGTTCAACCTGCGCCGGCGTATCATCACCGATGCCGAGGGCCGTTACCGCGCGCGCTCGATCGTGCCATCGGGGTATGGCTGCGACCCGCAAGGCCCAACCCAGGAATGCCTGGACCTGCTTGGCCGCCACGGCCAGCGCCCGGCGCACGTGCACTTCTTCATCTCGGCTCCAGGGCACCGCCACCTGACCACGCAGATCAACTTTGCAGGCGACAAGTACCTGTGGGACGACTTTGCCTATGCCACCCGTGACGGGCTGATCGGCGAACTGCGTTTTGTCGAGGATGCCGCGGCGGCGCGCGACCGCGGCGTGCAAGGCGAGCGCTTTGCCGAGCTGTCGTTCGACTTCCGCTTGCAGGGTGCCCAGTCGCCTGACGCCGAAGAGCGAAGCCATCGGCCGCGGGCGTTGCAGGAGGGCTGAGCCCGAGGTTTTGTCACTGTGATTTTGCCTGGGGCTTTCCGTGCGGGGAGGTCCCGGGCTTTTTGCTGCAAGGGCCTGGTGATCTAGAATCGTCCTTTTGCTCAGGCCCCACACCATGCTCCCCCTCGCGCTGCTGCCAACCACCATCGACCAGGCTCCACTGATCCGCAATCTCTACCAGTTCTATTGCTACGAGTCCTCCGACTGGGAGCAGGAAGACGTCGAGGCGGATGGCCGCTTCTACATCCACGAGCAGCACCTGCAACGTTACTGGCAGGACGACGGCTGGGGCGCGTATCTGGTGCTGGCAGACGGGTTCATCGCCGGCTTCGTGCTGGTCGAGCGCAGCGAACTGCCTGGTATCGATGCGCAGGAGCTTGCCGACCTGTTCATCTTGAAGAAGTACCGTCGCCAGGGCATCGGCCAAGCGGTGGCGTTGCAGTTGCTGGGGGGCAAGGGCGACTGGCTGCTGCGCTGCTACGCACAGGATCTGGCCGCCGTGGCTTTCTGCAATGCAGTGCTGGCGAGCCTGCCGCGACCGGCGCAGGCTATCGCCTTGGGGGATGAGCCGGACTTGCTCAATTTTCTGGTGACTGGCACCCGCCATTGAGGGGGCGTGCGCTTTCGTTCGGCCTGATAACGAGAAGCGTCATTTTTGTGAGTTGCTTCACAAAATTTTCATTGGCAGCATAATGCCATTATCGCTTTCCAAGACCCGGCCGCCGCTTGCCGGGGTCCCTTTTCATGCGTTTCGAAAGTTCAGGTAAAGTTCATGTCGCTCGCAGCAAACCCCGACATCATGTACCGGCTATTGATCCAGAGCGTGGTGGATTATGCCATCTACCTGCTTACCCCTGAAGGTATCGTCGCCAACTGGAACCCCGGGGCCCAGCGCGCCAAGGGGTACCATGCCGAAGAAATCGTCGGCCAGCACTACTCTGTGTTCTACACCGATGCCGAGCGCGCAGCCGGGTTGCCGACATTTAACCTGGAGCAGGCGCGCAGCACCGGACGCTTTGAAGAAACGGGCGCACGCCTGCGCAAGGACGGTACGGCCTTCCACGCCCATGTGGTCATCGAAGCGGTGTACGACGATGCCGGGCAACTGGTGGGTTTCGCCAAGGTCACCCGCGACATTTCCGAACGCCACCGCCAGGAGCTCGAACTGCTGCAGGCCAAAGAGCTGGCCGAGCAGTACAGCCAGGAGATGGCCAAGCTGTCGCAGTTCCTCGATTCGGTCATTGCCAACATTCCCGCGAGCGTCATCGTCCAGGACCTGGAAAGCCAGCGCATCCTGTTGGCCAACCAGCAGGCCGAACGCCTGTTCGGTGGGCCGCAGCGCAGCATGATCGGCCAGTTGCCCAAGGAATGCCTGGCACCGGCTGCCGGTGACTACCTGGAGCAGCAATTCGTGCGTGGTGCCCGCAGTACCAAGGGGCACGCCGCCGAAACCCGCGTCGACACTGCCCGTGGTCCACGCACCCTGCGCAGCCGTACCCTGCTCAGCCAGAGCCGCGAGGGGCAGGCCGATTACGTGTTGTTCGTGGCAGAAGACGCCACCGAAGAGCTGGCCGCCCATGCGCAGATCCACCACATGGCGCACCATGACGCGCTCACCGGGCTGCCCAACCGCACGCTGTTCCACGAACGGTTACGCCAGGCCCTGTTGCGCGGCAGCGAAAACGCCAAGCTGACCGCTGCCCTGTGCCTGGATCTGGACAACTTCAAAAACATCAACGACTCCCTTGGCCATGCTTTCGGTGACAAGCTGCTACGCGAGTTGGGCAAGCGTCTGCGTCGCGAACTGCGTGAGCACGACACCTTGGCCCGCCTGGGTGGCGATGAGTTTGCCGTGGTGCTGACGGGCCTGGAGGGGCGGGATGCCGCATGTAATACCGCGCAACGCCTGATCAAGGCCATCAGCCCGCCGTTCCAGATCGAAGGGCATCAGTTCGCGGTGGGGGTGAGCATCGGCATCGCCATCGCGCCTGATGACAATGACCAGGCGGAGCAGCTGTTGGGCTATGCCGACATGGCGCTGTATCAGGCCAAGCGTAACGGCCGTAACCGTTATGAATGCTTCGATGTCGAACTGGACGTTGCCGCCCGCCAGCGCCGTCTGATGGAAACCGACCTGCGCACAGCGCTGCACCTGGGGCAGTTGCAGCTGCACTACCAGCCGGTAGTCGATCATCAGACCAGCAGCGTTACCGGTTATGAGGCGCTGCTGCGCTGGGAACACCCGACCCGTGGCATGGTCATGCCGATGGATTTCATCCCCATTGCAGAAGAAACCGGGTTGATCCACGAGCTGGGCAACCGTGCGCTGAATCTGGCCTGCCAGGAGGCGGCCAGCTGGGACGGTGAGCAGACGGTGTCGGTCAACCTGTCCGCGGTGCAGTTCAAGAACGGCGATCTGGTGCATACCGTCGCCCTCGCGCTGGCCGACTCTGGCCTGCCGCCGCAGCGACTGGAGCTGGAAATTACCGAATCGGTGCTGCTGGGCAACAGCGAGGAAAACGTGCGCACCTTGCGCGCCCTGAAAGACCTGGGCGTGTCCATTTCACTGGATGACTTTGGTACGGGCTACTCATCGCTGGGCTACCTGCGCTCGTTCCCCTTCGACCGGATCAAGATCGACAAGTCGTTCGTGCATGACATGTGCGACAGCCGCGAGGCCATGTCGATCATTCGCGCCATTACCGAGCTGTCCAACAGCCTGATGATCAAGACCACGGCCGAAGGCGTGGAGTCGGAGGAGCAGATGCGCCGGCTCGCGGCGGAAGGCTGTTCGCACTTCCAGGGCTACTTTTACGGGCGGCCGGCACCGGCGAGCGAGCGGTTGAAGCAGGTCATCACGCAAGAATAGTGACTTGCGCGGCGGCCTCAGCTGTTCCAGTCCGGCGCAAACGGCGGGCTGACCACGCGCTGGTCTTTCGGCAGCCCGGCAATGGCTGCGCGGTCTTCGTCATCCAGCTGCACGGTCAATGCGGCCAGGTTGGCTAGCTGGTTTTCGCGGCTGCTGGCTTTGGGGATCGCCGCCACGCCGTCCTGATCCAGCAGCCATTTCAGCGCTACCTGGCTGGGCAGCACGCCATGCTTGCGGGCAATCGCCTGGATCACCGGCTGCGCCGCTGCCTGGCCGCGTGCCAGCGGGGTATAGGCGGTGAGCAACAAATCATGGCTGCGGGCGAAGTCGAGTAGCGGTTGCTGGCTGAGCAGAACATGGTATTCCACCTGAATCGCCGACAACGGCGCGCCCAGGGTTTCCACGACCTGGCGCAATAACCCCAATGGGAAGTTGGCCACGCCGATGTGGCGCGCCTTGCCTTCGTCACGCAGGGCTACCAGGGTGTCGATGCTGCGGGCCAGGTCCCAGTCTGTGCCTGGCCAGTGGATGTGGAACAGGTCAACCTGTTCGGTACCCAGCGCGCGCAGGCTGTCTTCCAGCGACTGACGCATGGCTTTGGGCTCCAGACGGTCCCACCAGACCTTGGTGGTCAGGTGAATCTGCTCGCGTGGCACGTCGCTGTCGCGCAGTGCCTGGCCAACGGCCGCTTCGTTTTCGTAGGCGGTGGCGGTGTCGATGTGTCGGTAACCCACGTCCAGTGCCTGGCGCACGGCCTGGGTGCATTCACTGCCGGTCATTGGCCAGGTGCCCAGGCCGATGGCGGGCAGGTCCAGGCCGGTGCGGGTGGTGAGCCTTTGCATGTAAATTCCTTGTAGGGTGCAGGGGTCGGTCGATGGTCAGCGATCAACCGTGCACGGGCCATGCATGCCAGGTGGAAAGTGGTCGATCAGCGAACAGAAATTGCACTTGGCCGGGGCAAGCGGCAAATGAACTTCCTTATTCTGCGGCATCTCTTCTAGAATCCCAGCTGTTACATCCGCCGGGCAATGCCTGCGCATCCTTCCCCGGGCGCGGCTTGCTGCCGCGCCGTCATCGAGAGAGCCATGAGTTCCAGCACACCGCTGTCCGGCGTCAACCAACCCCTGCGCGGCATCGCGTTAGTGGTGGTGGCGACGTTCCTGTTCGCCAGCCACGATGCCTTGTCCAAATTCCTGGGTGGCCTGTACCCGATAGTCATGGTGGTGTGGGCGCGTTATGTGGTGCACACGTTGCTGATGGCCGGCATCTTCCTGCCCAAGTCTGGGCTCAACGTGTTGCGCACCCGCCGGCCGGTATTGCAGACCTTGCGGGCCCTGAGCCTGCTGAGCACCAGCCTGCTGTTCACGACCGGCTTGCAGTACCTGCCACTGGCGGAGGCCACGGCCGTCAACTTCCTTGCCCCGGTGCTGGTCACCGCGCTGTCGGCGCCGCTGCTGAAAGAGCGAGTGACAGTGGGGCAGTGGGTGGCGGTGGTGATGGGCTTTATTGGCGTGCTGGTAGTGGTGCACCCGGGTGGGGCGATGTTTACCCCGGCCATTCTGTATCCGTTCGGTTCGGCATTGGGCTTCTGCTTCTATCAGTTGCTGACGCGCATTCTGGCGGCGCATGACAGCCCGACCACCAGCAACTTCTATGCAGGGTTGTGCAACACCTTGGCGGTGAGTGCGCTGGTGCCGTTCTTCTGGGAAGTGCCGCGCTGGGACCATGCTCTGTTGATGCTGGCACTGGGCGGCTTTGGCATGACTGCGCACCTGCTGCTGACCCAGGCCTTCCGCCATGCAGCGCCAGCGTTGCTGGCGCCGTTCAGCTATTGCCAGATAGTGTTTGCCGGGTTGCTCGGCTTCGTGGTCTACAGCCAGGTGCCGGATACCCTGAGCCTGGTGGGGATTTTGGTGATCTGCCTCAGCGGGCTCGGTGCAGCGTGGATGCAGCGCGGCAAATAGCAGCCGCGTGCTTCAGGTTGTACGACCGTTAGGCGCAGCGTTGCGCTGCGAAGAGGGCATCACTGCGTGGCCATGAACTGCAGGATGCGGTCGCGCAGCCAGCGCTCGGCGGGGTCGTTGTCCTGGGCGCCGCTCCAGACCATCGACAGCTCGGCCTCGGTGATGTCGAACGGCGCCGGGTCGGCGCGCAGGCTGCCGTCGTCGGCGAGGGCACAAGCGGCATAGTCCGGCACCGTGGCGATCAGTTCGGTGTTGCGCAGCAGGGCACGCAGGCTACCGAACTGCGGCACCGCCAGCACTACCTTGCGGCAACGACCGATGCGCGCCAGGTCGAGGTCGATGTTGCCGCTCATGTCACCGGAGAACGACACCATCACATGCGGGCGGGCGCAGTATTCGTCGAGGGTCAGCGGCCCCGGGCGGTCGTCGGCGCGCAGCACCCGTACGCCGATGTCGCGCAGCTTGCGGCGTTTGGCGGTGGCCGGCAGGTCGGTGGTATAGCTCACGCCTACCGAGATCTCGCCGCTGGCCAGCAGGCCGGGCATCAGCAGAAAGTTGGCCCGCCGCACTACCACGCTGATCTCCGGGGCCTCTTCGCGCAGGGCCTGAAGCAGGGCCGGAAACAGGCCGAACTCGGCATCGTCAGAAAGCCCCAGGCGGAACACGTTGCAGCTGTTGGCCGGGTCGAACTCGCGGGCGCGACTGATGGCGGCGGAAATCACGTCCATGGCCGGGCCAAGTTCGGCAAAGATCTGCAGGGCCCGTGGGGTGGGTTCCATGGCCCGGCCGTTGCGGATCAGCAGCGGGTCGTCGAACAGTTCGCGCAGGCGGGCGAGGGCGGCGCTGACGGTGGATTGGGTGATAAACAGCTTTTCGCCGACGCGGGTCAGGTTGCGTTCGATCATCAGGGCTTCGAACAGCACCAGCAGGTTCATGTCGACGCGGCGCAGGTCGTTGCGGTTCATGAGGGCTCGGCGTCCGGGGCAAAGGGTATGGCTGTGTATTTAAGCAGGGTGCCGGGCCTTGTGCCTTGTATGGATGTGCCGGCCTGGTCGCGGGCTTGATCGCGATGCGGCCGATACAGGCCAGTGCCTGACAGAGCCAGCCTATCAGGCTCCAACAGCCACTCTATTAGAACTCTGCGCAAGCTCGACTAGTCTTTCCCGTGGCCCCGCGAATTCCGCGACCGGGCAGCGCGTCAGCACCTGTGTGCAAGACCGTGGCACCCCCGGCGTGACAGCTTCGCAAGCCCCGTGTACACCTGATGAGGGGTAGTACGAGCCCACCCGCTCGGCTGAAAGAACACTGGCATAGACCGGAAATCTGGATAACCGACCCAAAGGTACCCGCAGATGTCGAACGAATCGAAATGCCCGTTCCATCAAACCGCAGGTGGCGGCACCACCAACCGTGACTGGTGGCCTGACCAGCTCAACCTGAGAATTCTTCACCAGCATTCCTCCAAGTCCAGCCCCGACCCGGACTTCGACTATGCCAAGGCGTTCAAGAGCCTCGACTTCCAGGCCCTGAAGAAAGACCTGACCGCCCTGATGACCGACTCGCAGGACTGGTGGCCGGCCGATTTCGGCCACTACGGCCCGCTGTTCATCCGCATGGCCTGGCACAGCGCCGGCACCTACCGCATTGGTGACGGCCGTGGGGGGGCGGGCTCTGGCCAGCAACGTTTCGCCCCGCTCAACAGCTGGCCGGACAACGTCAGCCTGGACAAGGCCCGGCGCCTGCTGTGGCCGATCAAGCAGAAGTACGGCAACAAGATTTCCTGGGCTGACCTGATCGTACTCACCGGTAATGTTGCCCTTGAGTCCATGGGCTTCAAAACCTTCGGCTTCTCCGGCGGGCGTGCCGATGTGTGGGAGCCGGACGAAGACGTGTACTGGGGGTCGGAAAAGGAGTGGCTGGGCGGCGATACCCGTTACGGCAAGGATCAGGCCAAGGCGCAGGCGCCAGGGCAGGGTGACCTGGTGGCTGAGCCGGCCAAGCATGGCGAAGAGCAGAATCGCAACCTGTCGGCCGAGCGTAACCTGGAAAACCCGTTGGCCGCCGTGCAGATGGGTCTGATCTACGTGAACCCGGAAGGTCCGGAAGGTAACCCGGACCCGGTGGCCTCAGGCAAGGACATCCGTGAAACCTTTGGCCGCATGGCCATGAACGATGAGGAAACCGTGGCGTTGATCGCCGGTGGGCACGCGTTCGGCAAGACCCACGGTGCCGGCCCCGCCGACAACGTCGGCCCCGAGCCGGAAGCGGCAGGCCTGGAGATGCAGGGCCTGGGCTGGCATAACAAGTTTGGCTCCGGCAAAGGCGGGGATACCATCACCAGTGGCCTGGAAGTGACCTGGACTTCTACCCCGACCCGGTGGAGCAACGAATACCTGAATAACCTGTTCGACTTTGAGTGGGAGCTGACCAAAAGCCCGGCTGGCGCGCACCAGTGGCGGCCGAAAGACGGCAAAGGCGCAGGCACGGTGCCAGATGCACACGATCCCGGTAAAAAGCACGCACCGTCTATGTTGACCTCCGACCTGGCATTGCGTTTCGACCCCATTTACGAGCCAATCGCTCGCCGCTTCAAAGAAAACCCTGACCAGCTGGCGGATGCTTTTGCCCGTGCATGGTACAAGCTGATCCACCGCGACATGGGCCCGCTGGCGCGCTACCTGGGCCCGGAAATGCCCAATGAAGAGTTGCTGTGGCAAGACCCGCTACCCAAAGCCGACCCAGCCACGATCAGCGAGCAAGACATCGCGACCCTCAAGTCCAGGATCCTGGCCTCGGGTTTGAGCGTGGGCGAACTGGTCTCCACCGCCTGGGCATCCGCGTCGACCTTCCGCGGCTCCGACAAGCGCGGTGGTGCCAACGGCGCGCGTTTGCGCTTGGCCCCACAGAAGGACTGGGCTGCAAACCAGGGCGTGGACAAGGTGCTGGCGGTGTTGGAGAAGATCCAGGCCGAGTTCAACAACAGCGGCAAGAAGGTTTCCCTGGCTGACCTGATCGTGCTGGCCGGTACCGCGGCAGTCGAAAAAGCTGCCAAGGATGCCGGTTACAGCGGCAGCGTAGGATTCCGCCCGGGCCGGGTCGATGCGTCTCAGGAGCAGACCGACGTCGAGTCGTTCGCCGTGCTGGAGCCGCTGGCCGATGGCTTCCGCAACTTCACCAAGGCACGTTACAGCGTCAAGGCCGAGAAACTGTTGCTGGACAAGGCGCAGTTGCTGACCCTGACCGCGCCGGAGCTGACCGTGCTGATCGGCGGCCTGCGCGTGCTCGGTGCCAACCATGGTGGCAGCAACCTCGGCGTGTTCACCGACAAGCCGGGAACGCTGAGCAACGACTTCTTCCGCAACTTGCTGGACATGAGCGTGGAGTGGAAACCCACCTCGGCGGACAACGAGACCTTTGAAGGGCGCGACCGCAAGACCGGGCAGGTGAAGTGGAGCGGTAGCCGGGTCGATCTGGTGTTCGGTTCGCATGCCCAGTTGCGGGCGTTGAGCGAGGTGTATGGCAGCAGTGATGGGGGTGACAAGTTTGTCCGGGACTTTGTGGCCGCCTGGCAGAAGGTCATGGAACTGGACCGCTTTGATTTGAAATAGCGTTGCCTGGCGGGGGGCGCTTAGCGCCCCTCCTTGGCCACTGGTTATTCCGCCAATTCCAGGTCGGATAGATACAAAAGTGTCCTCGTCGGTTCTGTTGCAATGCTTCTCAGGCGGCCGGCCTGAACAGCGTGCTCACAACGACAAGGAACCCCGACCATGCAAATGCCCAAGACCCTGAAAATCCGCAATGGCGACAAGGTACAACCAACCTTCTCCGCTCAGGAATACGCTGCTCGCCACGCCCGGCTGCGGGCCTATATGGCCGAGCAGGATATCGAGGCGGCAATCTTCACCTCGTATCACAACGTCAACTATTACAGCGATTTCCTCTACTGCTCGTTTGGCCGCCCTTATGCGCTGGTGATCACCCAGGACAAGGTGGTCTCGATCAGCGCCAATATCGACGGCGGGCAACCCTGGCGGCGCACGGTGGGCACTGACAACATCGTCTACACCGACTGGCAGCGCGACAACTATTTCGTCGCCATCCAGCAGGCGTTGCCGCTGGCCTCGCGCATCGGCGTGGAGTACGACCACCTGAACCTGCAGAACCACGGCAAATTCGCCGCCTGCTACCCCAAGGCCGAGCTGGTGGACATCGCTGCGCCGTGCATGCGTATGCGCATGATCAAGTCGGCCGAGGAGCAGGCGCTTATCCTTCACGGTGCGCAGGTGGCCGACATCGGCGGGGCGGCAGTGGTCGAGGCCCTGCGTGAGCATGTGCCCGAGTACGAGGTGGCACTGCATGCCACCCAGGCGATGGTGCGCGAAATTGCCAAACGCTTCCCTGACGCCGAGCTGATGGACACCTGGACCTGGTTCCAGTCCGGGCTCAATACCGATGGCGCGCACAACCCGGTCACCAGCCGCCGTGTGGGCAAGGGCGAGATCCTCAGCCTCAACTGTTTCCCCATGATCGCCGGTTATTACACTGCGCTGGAGCGCACCCTGTTCCTTGACCACTGCCCGGACGAGTACCTGCGCCTGTGGCAGGCCAATGTCGAAGTGCACGAAGCCGGGCTGCAACTGGTGCGCCCGGGCATGCGCTGCAGCGATATCGCCCGCGAACTGAACGAGATTTTCCTGCGCCACGACCTGCTGCAGTACCGCACCTTCGGCTATGGCCATTCGTTCGGCACGCTCAGCCATTACTACGGCCGCGAGGCGGGGCTGGAGCTGCGCGAGGACATCGATACCGTGCTGGAGCCGGGCATGGTGGTGTCGATCGAGCCGATGATCATGCTGCCTGAAGGGCGACCGGGGGCTGGCGGTTATCGCGAGCATGACATCCTGATCGTCAACGACAGCGGCGCCGAGAACATCACCAAGTTCCCGTATGGGCCGGAGCACAACATCATTCGCAAATAAGCATCGGCGTCGGCTGCTTCGCGGGTGAACCCGCTCCTACAAAGATTTCACCGTTTTCGTAGGCGCGGGTTCACCCGCGAAGAGGCCGGCCCAGACAACAACAAGATCCCCGTATGACCACCAGACCCTGCCTCCAATTAAAAGAATCAGAGGGTACACGTCATGTCCAGCACCACCCTTGACCCGTCCGCTATTGCCGGCCCCGCACACAACGCCGAACGCCAGGCGCTGCGCAAGGCCGCCCGGGCCAGCTTCATGGGCAACTTCGTCGAGTGGTTCGACTACGCCGCCTACGGCTATCTGGCCACCATCATCGCCGCCACCTTCTTCCCGCAAACTGACAAGACCACCGGTTTGCTGGCCACCTTTGCGGTATTCGCCCTGTCGTTCCTGGTGCGCCCGCTGGGTGGCATCGTCTGGGGCCATTTTGGCGACCGACACGGTCGGCGCAACGCGCTGTCATGGTCGATCCTGATCATGTCGGTATCCACCTTCTGCATCGGCTTGTTGCCGGGCTATGCGCAGATCGGGCTGTGGGCGCCGGCCTTGCTGTTGCTGATCCGCCTGGTACAGGGGTTTTCTGCCTCGGGTGAGTACGCCGGGGCCGCTGCGTTCCTGGCCGAGTACGCGCCGCCTGGGCGGCGTGGCTTGTACACCAGCATCGTGCCGGCCAGCACGGCAGCGGGGTTGTTGTTCGGTGCGGCGTTCGTCGCGGTGCTGCATGAGCTGCTCAGCAGTGAAGCCCTGCATGAGTGGGGCTGGCGACTGCCGTTCCTGCTGGCGGCGCCGTTCGGCCTGGTAGGGCGCTATATCCGCATGAGCCTGCAGGACACGCCCAAGTTCCTGGAGATGGAACAGCGCCTGGAAAACAAGGCCGGCATGGCCACGACGCCGCTGCGCGAACTGCTGGGCCAGCACCGGCGCAGCCTGGCGATCGGCATAGGTGTCACCTGCCTGAATGCGGTTGCGTTCTACCTGTTGCTCAGTTACATGCCGACCTACCTGTCCAGTGAAATGGGCATGAGCGAGCGGGATTCGTTCATCGCCTCGACGGTGTCGCTGGCCACCTATATCGGCTTGATCTTCCTGATGGGACGGTTGTCCGACCAGTTTGGTCGCAAGACCATGCTGGTGGTGGCCTCGCTGTTGTTCCTGGGGTTGACCGTGCCGTTGTTCCGACTGCTTGATGGGCAACCGCTGCTGGTGATTCTGGCCATCCAGATTCTTTTCGGTGCGATGCTGGCGATGAACGACGGGACCTTGCCGTGCCTGCTGGCCGAAATCTTTCCGACCCGGGTGCGCTTCAGCGGGTTTGCCCTGAGCTTCAATGTGGCCAATTCGCTGTTTGGCGGGACTGCGCCGTTCATTGCCACCTGGTTGATTCAGGTGACGGGCAGCAAGCTTGCCCCGGCAGGATACTTGCTGGCGGCAGCACTGGTGGCGCTGGTGGCCATGCTGATGTGTCGGGAGACGGCGCACGCGGCCCTTGAAGATTAGTTGACCTGCACTGGCCCCTTCGCGGGCAAGCCCGCTCCTACAACGGCCTGTGTCGGACCACCGATGTGCGTGCAGGAGCGGGCTTGCCCGCGAAAAGGCCAGCCAAGCCAGTACATGACCCCATTCAATGGAGAGAGGCCTGCCGCCGCTCCCCTAAAGGCGACAGCCCGAAGAACCGGCTATAACTCTTGGAGAAATGCGCAGGCGAACTGAAGCCGCAAGCCAGCGCTACCTCACGGACTTGCACGTCACTGCGCAGCAGTAACTCCCGCGCCCGCGACAGCCGAAGCTCCAGGTAATACTGGCTGGGCGTGCGCTGCAGGTACTTGTGGAACAGCCGCTCCAGTTGGCGCACAGTCACTTCGTTGAGGCTGGCCAGTTCCTCCAACCCCAGCGGTTCCTCCAGATTGGCCTCCATGATCGCCACCACCTGGCTCAGTTTGGGCTGAGCGCTGCCGAGCAGGGTGCGCAGCGGCACACGCTGGCGCTCACGCTCACCGCGTACGCGGTCGCACAGCAACAGCTCGGCGGCCTTGGCCGCGATGTCCTGGCCGCCCGTATCCCGGGCCACCAGTTGCAGCATCATGTCCATGGCCGCCACGCCACCTGAGCAGGTGTAACGGTCGCGGTCCAGTTCGAACAGCTGGCTGGAGATCACGATACCGGGGAAGTGCGCCTGCAACGTCGGCAGGTCTTCCCAGTGGATGGTGCAGCGGTAACCCTTGAGCAATTCGGCCTTGGCCAGCAGGTAGCTACCGGTGCAGATACCGCCCAGTGGCAAGCGCTGGCGGGCCAGTTGGCGCAACCAGTCGATCAGAGGGCGGTTGCTACGGCTTCGGTCGATCGGGTTGGCGCCGACCACCAGCAAGGCATCCAGCGCGGGGGCGTTGGCGATGTTGTAGTCGGGCAGCACGCGCATGCCGTTGCTGGCCACCACCGGCGCGTCGTCTGCGGCGATCAGCACACTGCGATACAGTGGCTTGCGCGCGGCCAGGTTGGCCATGCGCAGGGTCTCCACCGCGGACGCAAGGCCGATGGTGGTGAAATTGGGCAAAATCAGGAAGCCAAAAGTCTTTGCCGAACAACCCTTTACAATAGACGGCGATAGGTTTGCAGAAGCGGGGTGGACCATTGCGCTGTTCCTGTGCAAGCTGAGGCCTGGTTGGTCAGGGGCAGTGAGAAAGCAGAGCCTCGCGTGGTTCTTGTTGTTATGTGTCGTTGCGGGGTCGATCATACACCCCGGATGCAGCGGCCAGGAATGGCCCTGCCGGCTGGCAGGGCCGACAGTGATTGCACAGAGAAGGTGAGCGTCAGTGAACCCCGAATCCATGCTGGCGGGCTTGTCAGGCTACGCCATGCCCCCCGAAGCGATACAGGTGCTGCCCGATGCCAAGGCTTACCGCGCGTGCCTGTTCGAGCGCATCCGTACGGCGACTCGGCGCATCGTTATTGTCGCGCTGTACCTGCAAGAGGACGAGGCTGGCCAGGAAGTGCTGGATGCCTTGTACCAGGCCAAGGCCGCGCGGCCAGGCCTGGAGATCACCATCGTGGTCGACTGGTTCCGCGCCAGGCGAGGGCTGCTGGGGGCCGGGCGTCAGCCGGGCAATGCTGCCTGGTACCAGGCCCAGCGCCAGTTGCGCGGGCTGGATATTGCCATCCATGGCGTGCCAGTGCAGACCCGCGAACTGTTCGGGGTGTTGCACCTCAAAGGCAGCATCATCGACGATTGCGTGATCTACACCGGTGCCAGTCTGAACAACGTCTACCTGCACCGTTTCGACCGCTATCGCCTGGATCGCTACCACCTGTTCCAGTCACCGGCACTGGCTGATGCCATGGTCGGCCTGGTGCAGCGTTTGCTGCATCACACTGCCACACCGCGCCTCGACCTGCCGGCGCCACCTTCTACCCGCAGCTTGCGCGGCGACATTCGGCGCTTGCGCGCACGGCTGCGGCGCATGGCCTATGAGGTACCGGCCAGCGTGACGGGGCAGGGCCTGCAGGTGATCCCGCTGCTGGGTGTGGGCCGCGGCAATCCGCTGAACCGGGCGCTGTGCGCCTTGCTGGCAGTGGCGCGCACGCAGATCATCATCAGTACGCCGTATTTCAACCCGCCTCAGGTCGTGATGCGCGAACTTGACCACGCCCTGGCGCGAGGGGTTGGGGTGGAACTGATTGTCGGTGACCGTACCGCCAACGACTTCTACATCGCCCCTGGCGAACCGTTCAGTGCCAGTGGTGCATTGCCCTATCTGTATGAGGATAACCTGCGCGCCTTCGCCCGCCGCCGCCACGCCGCGATTGCCAGTGGCCAGCTGCAAGTACGCATCTGGAACGATCCCGGGCATACCTTCCATGCCAAGGGCGTGTGGATCGACCAGCGTTATTCGCTGCTGACCGGCAACAACCTGAACCCGCGCGGGTTCAACCTGGACCTTGAGAACGGCCTGCTGATCGACGACCCGCAGGGGCAATGGCTGGCGCCACGGGAAGCGGAGTTGAGCGAACTGCGGCGCTTTGCGCCGAAAATCGGCTCAGCAGAGGCGCTGGGGGCGAAGGCCGAACATCCCAAGCAAGTGCGCAAGTTTCTGCGTCGGTTGCGCTATAGCCGGTTGGAACCGTTGATCAAGCGGGTGCTCTGACGTCGCCTCTACTGGCCCTGTCGCCGGCAAGCCAGCCACAGGGCCAGAGTGGTGCGCACCGTGCATTGATGTCATTATGATATTGCTGCCCACGGCCCTTTTCAGGGGCTGGATTACAATGTGCAGGCAACCGTGCAAGGCCCCTCTGAACGTGATCACGATCGCATACAGTCGGGCCTTTTCCCGTTAACCAGACAGGCCAATGCGTATATGGCGTTAGATCCACCCACGATGCTGACTATTTCAGTCGCTTTGGCCGCTGCGGCCGCCTTGTACCTGGCGATTGAATGGCGCAGTGTGCGCGAAACCTCGTTGCTTTACTGGAGTGCGGGTTTCGCCACGATTACGGTTGGTAGCACCCTGGCATTGTTGCGCGGGGCCGGCTTGCTGTTCATCGGTATCTGGTTCGCCAATGGCTTGCTGGTGGTGGCCCACGTGTTTTTCCTGATCGGCGTGCTGCGCTTCACCCAGGAGCGCTTGTCACGTGCCTGGCTGATGATCGTGGTGGTCTGGTTCGCCTTGCTGCTGCTGCCCGTGGGCCCGCAGTGGTCGAAGGTGATGCTGATGGTCAACTCGTTGTTGGTGGCCTCGCTGACGCTCAAGGCCAGTTTCCTGCTGCGGCCACATGGCAAATCGCTGAGTGTCGGCGCCGTGCAACTGCGCTACGTGTTGCTGATCCATGGGCTGTTCTATGTGGCCAAGGCGGCCATCGCGATCACGCCAGGTACGCTGATTGACCTGGCGACCTTTGGCGGGCTGATCATTCAGGTTTCGCTGGTGGAAGGCGCGATGGCGATCATGCTGATTGCCTTGTCGATGACCGGCACCGTACGTTACCGGCGTGAAGAGCGCATTGCCCGGCTGGCAGCCCGTGACCCGCTGACTGCGTTGTACAACCGGCGTGCGCTGGAGGTGCGGGCGGGGCATTTCTTCAAGGACGTGAGCCCGGCGCAGCCCGGGGCATTGCTATTGATCGACATCGACAACTTCAAACTGGTCAACGACCTGCATGGGCATATAGCCGGTGACCGATTGCTGATTGCCTTGAGCGAGATGATTCGTACGGCGCTGCCCGAGCGCTCGCTGGCGGCGCGTTTGGGCGGGGATGAGTTCGTCATCTTGCTGAGTGGCGCGAGCAGTGAACGGGTCATGGAACTGGGAAGTGGGCTGCGTGAGCAGTTCCAGCATTACGCCGACAAGACCGTGCCTACGCCCCAGGCGGTTACCTTGAGCATTGGTGCCAACGTGTTCGATCAGCCACCGGCGAGCCTGGCGGCGTTGATCGAGCAGGGGGATGTGGCGTTGTACCAATCCAAACGTGGGGGGCGCGACAGCATTCGGTTTTTCGAGCGGGCGATGGCTGAACTTCGCCAGTGAGCGAGTCACCTGGGTGGCTGAGCTTTCATGAAACCCATGTGGGTGGTCCGTACAGGCGCTCCTGTCACCCGGCCCCCGCGTTTGACGGGCATCCATGCCCGTCGTCAGCAAAGCGGAGTGGTCAGGTCGCCACCTGATAGCACGGCACATACTCCGCGCCACCGGGCAGCTTCATCCGGTGCTGGTCGACGAATGCCTGCAGCAGCCGGCCCAGTGGGTCCAGTACGGCGCTGTCGCCGTGGATCTGATACGGCCCGTGTTCCTCGATCAGGCGGATGCCTTTGTCCTTGACGTTGCCTGCGACAATGCCGGAAAACGCCCGGCGCAGGTTGGCCGCCAGTTCATGGGGCGGCAGCTCGCGGCGCAAGTCCAGTTCAGCCATGGCCTGGTGGGTCGGGTCGAACGGTCGCTGGAAGCTCTCCTCGATCTTCAGCAGCCAGTTGAAGTGGAAGGCATCGTTGCGTTCGCGGCGGAACTGCTTGACCGCTTTGAGGCCGTCGACCATGTGCCGGGCGACTTCCGCCGGGTCGTCGATGATGATTTCGTACAGGCGATGGGCGGCCTCACCCAGGGTGGCGCCGACGAAAGCGTGCAACTGTTGCAGATAAGGCTCGGCGCTGCGCGGGCCGGTGAGCACTACCGGGAACGGCAGGTCCTCGTTGTCCGGGTGCATGAGGATGCCCAGCAGGTACAGGAACTCCTCCGCTGTGCCAGCACCGCCCGGGAAGATGATGATGCCGTGGCCGACACGCACGAAGGCCTCCAGGCGCTTCTCGATGTCTGGCAGGATCACCAGTTCGTTGACGATCGGGTTGGGCGCTTCGGCGGCGATGATGCCGGGCTCGGTGAGGCCCAGGTAGCGGCTGCCATGCATGCGTTGCTTGGCGTGGGCGATGGTGGCGCCCTTCATCGGGCCTTTCATCACGCCCGGGCCGCAGCCGGTGCAGATATCCAGCTTGCGCAGGCCCAGTTCGTGGCCGACCTTCTTGGTGTACTGGTATTCCTCGGTGCTGATCGAGTGGCCGCCCCAACACACCACCATCTTCGGCTCCACGCCCGGGCGCAAGGTGCGCGCGTTGCGCAGCAGGTGGAAAACATAATCGGTGATGCCCTGGGAGCTTTCCAGGTCGATGCGCTGGCTGGCCAGCTCGCTTTCGGTGTAGACGATGTCGCGCAAGGCGCTGAACAGCATTTCACGGGTGCTGGCGATCATTTCGCCATCGACGAAGGCGTCGGCCGGGGCATTGAGCAGTTCCAGGCGCACGCCGCGGTCCTGTTGGTGGATACGCACCTCGAAGTCCTTGTAGGCCTCGAGGATGGTCTTGGCATTGTCGACATGGGCGCCGGTGTTGAGGATTGCCAGGGCGCACTGGCGGAACAGCGTGTAAAGGCTACCGGTACCGACTTCACTCAGTTGCTGCACTTCACGTTGTGACAGCGTTTCCAGGCTGCCTTTGGGGCTGACGGATGCATTGATGACATGGCGTTGAGGCATCTAAGTCTTTCCTGTGCGGGTAAAACATCCTTCTTTGACACCACCATACCGAGAAATGTGGGCGGCAACGAGGGGGGCGTGGAAAAACCTTGAGACCGAGCGGCCTGCTTCGCGGGTAAACCCGCCCCTACAGGGGCCTTGCCGTCTTCAGGGCAGCACCCACCTGTAGGAGCGGGTTTACCCGCGAAGCAGCCAACCCGGTCTCGAATCAGCCCAACAGCTTCTGCACCCCCAGGGTAATCGCCAGCCCCCCGCCAACCAGCCACAGGTTCAGAATCGCCCCGGTAGCCAGCGCCCGTGGCCCAGCCTGGCGAATCTGGCTGAAGCGCGTTTCCATTCCCAGCGCGGTCATGGCCATGGTCAAGGCAAAGGTGTCCAGGCTGTTCACTGCCTGGGTCACGCTGCCGGGCAGCACGTGCAGCGAATTCACCAGGACCAGTGCCAGGAAGCCGAAAGCGAACCAGGGCATGGCAATGCGCCCGTTGCCCTGCGCCTGGCCAGCCTTGCGCGAACGGCTGATCCACAGGCCCACCACCAGCAGTACCGGTACCAGCAGCATGACCCGGGTCATCTTGACGATGGTGGCGACGTGCGTGGCTTCGGGGCTGACATTGCTGGCCGCGCCTACCACCTGAGCCACTTCGTGGACAGTGCCGCCCAGCAACAGCCCGGCGCCCATGGTATCCAGATGCAGCCAGCCGGCATTGATCGCCAGTGGGTAAAGGAACATGGACAAGGTACCGAACAGCACCACGCTTCCGACTGCCATGGCGCTTTTATGGGGGGCGCTGCGCAGCGCCGATTCGAATGCCAGCACGGCGGCAGCGCCGCAGATGGCGCTGCCGGCGGCGGTCAGCAAGGCGGTATCGCGGTCGAGCTTGAACACTTTCATGCCGCACCACAGGCCGATCAGCAGGGTACTGGTGACGACCAGCACCGACACGACAAGCCCCGACCAGCCGACTTCGGCAATCTCCTGCAGGCTTACCCGCAAACCAAAGAACGCCACGGCAATGCGCAACAGGCCGCGAGCGGAAAAATTGATACCTGCTGCCCAGCTTGCCGGTACGCCGTCACGCAGCGCGTTGCCATACAAGGCACCTGCGACAATACCCACGATCAGCGGGCTGATGCCCAGGTTGGCGATAGCGGGCATGGCCGCCAGTTGCGTGACTGCGACCGCGAACAGCGCGACGAACAGGATGCCATTGAGCCGCCCTCGGGTGGAGAGGGTAGGGGCAAAGGCGGGGTTGGACGGAACCGTGGCCATGTGAGTCCTCCGGAAAAGGTGTTTCGACAAGGCCTACGTTAATCTGGTTATAAGCTTATAAAAAATCGTAATTTAGGATGGCAAATATCCGCTTAGCTGATATTTTTGAATCATGACCCCAGAACAGCTGATAACATTCGCCACGGTTGCCGAGCACGGCAACATCAGCCATGCGGCTCAAGCCCTGCACCTGTCGCAGCCGGCAGTGTCCGGCCAGCTCAAGCTCTTGCAAGAGGCGTTTGGCGAACCCCTTTACCAACGCGCCGGCCGCGGTGTGCGGCTGACTGCGGCCGGTGAGCAGTTGCTGGCGCATGCCGAGCGCCTGCGCGAAACCTTCCGCCAGGCCCAGGCGCTGCGCGAGGCCATGCGCGGGCTGGAGCGCGGCACCTTGCGCATCGGCGCCAGTACCACGCCCGCCAGTTACCTGCTGCCTTACCTGATCGCCGACTTTCACGGGCGTTATCCGGATGTGCTGGTCAGCACCTCGCATGGCAATACGGCGGAGATCGTCGCCGCCCTGGACAGTGTCGATATCGCCCTGATCGAGGGGCCGCCCGGGCAGGAGTTGCCGTTAGGTACGCAAGTGACGCCGTGGCGCGAGGACGAGATTGTGGCGATTGTGCCCCGTGGGCATCCCTTGGCAGGCAGTGACCAGCAGATGCTGGCGGCGCTCGGCGATTACCCGTTGGTACTGCGTGAAAGCGGCTCGGGCGTGCGACAGATTGTCGAGCGGGCGTTTGCTCGTGATGGCGTGGCGATGCGTGTGGCGCTGGAGATTGCTGGCGTTGAGGGGGTAAAAGAGGCGGTCCGGGCCGGGATGGGCGTTGGCTTTGTTTCGGCGATGTCCATTCGTCACGAAGATGGGGTGCTGCACCGGCTGCAGGTTACGCCGCAGGCGTTGGTGCGGCGCTTTTCCATTCTGTTGCCGCATGCGGCTACGCCTTCGCGGGCTGCCTCGCGGTTTCTTGAATTGTGTGTTGCCATGCAAGAGGTGGGTTGATTGTACTGGTCTCTCTGCGGGTGTGCCTGTGAAGAGACCAGTACAGACACCCTCAATTCAACTGAAAGACGTGTTTCAGATAGGCAACGAAATTCTCATCCCGGCACTGTGTCTTGCCCGGGCTGTCGGAAATCTTCGCAACCGGCGCCCCGTTGCAGTCGGTCATCTTGATCACGATGTTCATCGGTTCCACCCCCGGTATGTCGCAGGTCAGCCGGGTGCCAATGCCGAAGCTCACATTGATCCGATTATGCAACGCCCGGTATAGCACCAGTGCCTTGGCAAAATCCAACCCGTCGGAAAAGATCAGGGTTTTGCCTTTCGGGTCGATCCCCAGCCGTTCATAGTGGGCAATGGCCTTTTCCGCCCAGGCCAGCGGGTCGCCCGAATCGTGAAAGGTGATCCCAATACCGTCCTATAAAGTGTAGGGTATAGAGTAAGCACTTGATTTATATTTGATATTTTTGGGGCTAGATTTAGGAGATGATTGCTATCCAAACCCAAATGTGGGGGCTATCCTGCGTTGTGAATAGCTTGCCGGGATCTTTGCCAAGCATCTCAAGACTCAGGTGGCGCAATTTCTCACAAGTGCACGTGGGAATTTGCTGAGCTAATGCATGCACGTCCAAGCCATCGGCGACGCCTTACAGGTTCTCAGTGGTTACGCCGGTCTTTACGGCGAGTCTGTTATGCGCCTCAATCGGGCGCAGGTACCAAATTTTGATCAGATGGGTGGCTTAGTC
This sequence comes from Pseudomonas sp. YQ_5, assembly GCF_043103305.1. Taxonomy (NCBI): domain Bacteria; kingdom Pseudomonadati; phylum Pseudomonadota; class Gammaproteobacteria; order Pseudomonadales; family Pseudomonadaceae; genus Pseudomonas; species Pseudomonas sp. YQ_5. Next base: position 198,617 of record NZ_JBICJS010000096.1, read on the forward strand.
AGAAAGCGCTGCACAGTCGTTTTTGACACACCCAATTCCTGGGCTATCTCAGCGTTCGACATGCCGGCTTCCTTCAAAAGGGGGGCCCGTTGGAGTGCTTTCTGTATGTCGCGGGTAGCAGGTCTACCAATTGGTCGCTCGGGCTGTGCAGCGATGTTCTCGATGACACCATCCTGTTTGAGAGCGCTGAGCTTGGACGAGATACGCTTGAGCGCGACGTCGACAGGTTCACCGGAGTGAGCAGAGTGGGCGAGCAGGAGAAGGAGAGCGGGGTCGACTTCGAGCATTGAGGCTACTTTAGAAAGCGTGTCTATCGTCACGTTAGCCTTCCCGCCCTCGATGCGGCTTCTTCCCCTCCGACCGATCATGGTCAGATCGTCCTGAGTCATTTTCCGGCTTTGTCTCAGTGCTCTGACAACCGCCGCCATGGCCTCGCTAAGAGACATGTTCTTCACCTGTAAAAGACAGGATGAAGCCACATTGCGCCGATCCATAACACGCCATATAATGACCGTTAAGGATCGAAAGCATCTATTCCCTATGCGCAAAAATCATGCGGGGGAGTCCTGCGCCCATAATTCAGGCGGTTTCAATATATGCCGTAAATTGACAAAAGTTGGGGTGGAGGCACAGATCCCTTCAGCCCATATGGTGGCAGTTTGGCAAGTCTGAATATGTGTTCGGCGGCACTTCGCTGCAAGGCGCTGGCTTTCGGCCAAGCCCTCATGTGCGAGTAAAAATGAAAGGATCGAAAAATGTTTGTCACCCATGAGTCATGGAGTTCGAATGCATCTGCGCTGTTAGGTGAGGGCCACACGTGCATGAGGATTGTGGAATGGCAAAGCTACCATCACTTCTATCAGGTTGTGGTAGAAGAATTGGAGAATGGGAAATTGGCATCGCGTCAGTATTTTTTAAGCGATGTGAATGTGCTTGAAGACGTTCTTGAAAAGCAGTGCGAAAATTTTAAGGTGACTGAGGTTTTGCTGATAAGTCCTGCCTGGATGAACGGAAGTGGTGGTTGGGCTATGAATAAGATCTTAAGTTTGATCGTTGGCCGGGGGGAGGAGGGCGGCAAAGTTTCGATGCACAAGGTTGCAGAGGGTGTTGTTTATACATCACCGGCAGGTGGGAAAATTGATACGCTCGAAGAGGAAGGTTTTAATGTTCTTATTTAAGTCCTCTATAAAGTGGCTGGGTTCTGTGGATTAATCTCTAGCGTTAAACAGAAGCCACGCTCCGCAAGCTCGCGTGAATTTTCGAGGTTTTTAGGCAGAGTGTTGTCACGAGGAGACGTGTGTGAGTATGGCCGTAGCCGGGGGCGTATCATGATAAATTCTTTACGACCTCGCGTCATTCGACCAGACGACGTGATCTTGTTTTTGGATTTCGATGGCGTGCTTCATCCTGATGCAGCTTTCCGAACTAGGCATGGGATTGAGCTTAGAGCTGAGGGTAAACTCATGATGCATGCGCCGATCTTATATGGAATTTTGCAGGGCTTCCCGACTGTCAAAATCTGTTTATCTACGTCATGGGTGCGAATGCTCGGGTATCAAAGAGCTCGTGCAGCTTTGCCAGTGAATCTTCAAGATCGCACAGTTTCGGCGACTTGGCACTCCCGGATGCGGGCTACGGCTAGGGAAGGGTATGACCTTTTTACTCGCTATGAGCAGATTTGTGGTGCGGTGACTCGTGCAGGGATAACGCAATGGATAGCGATCGATGACGATCCAGATTTCAGCTGGCCGGAGTATGACGATAGGCTCGTGAGGTGTGACCCAAATCTCGGGCTTGGTAGTAAGCAGACTCAACTCCAACTGAGAGCCAAGCTGCAACGTCTTTTTCGGATGAGAGGTTATGATGAGGCTCAGCGGTGAGTCAGAACCAAGCGCGGTTCCCGATGCGCTCTGCGATGTCTGCGGAGAATCGACGCGTGTAGGAGGCGAGTTTCAGTTCGCTACCTTGCAGGCATCCTGGAGAGAGGGATCAGAACACAGTGGTGAGGACTACGAGCTGCATCTTTGTGAGAGATGCTTTTTCACTCAAGTAGCAGGTATGAAACGCATGAGATGGCTCGGGTGCATGTTCGAAGACGCCGGTGATTCGCTTCTGCAGAATGAGTCGTACGGGCGGGTATGGAAGGCGAGCAGAGATGACGCAAAGGATGAAGAGTAAGTGTTGTCGTCTGTCTTAATCAATAGGCTATGAGAGGTGCTACATGGCTAAGAAGCGAGCTCCGTTGTCTACTTGTCATGCTGGCCAGGATGTGGCTGCCGCTTTGCCGACTAGTGTTGTCAACGCTATGCGGAGAGATTTCGGGGTGCCGGTTACAGCATATATTTCGGCGGCTGCTTATGGGCTAGGGGATCTCTATCTGGAGGGAGTGGTCTTCGCCGATCAAGGAGGACGTTTCGATGACGGTGACACCATACGCACATCAATCATCATGCATAGTTCGACTGTTGACGGTTTCCTGCTTGTACAGACGTTGAGCAGCATTTATGTGGTTTGCGATTGGCTCGGTGGAAGATTTTCTGACACTAAGATTTCTAATCACTGATCCATTTGAGGCGCGGTTGCGTGGCCTTGCGGTTCGGTAGTAGTGAATCAAGCCGAACTGCGTTCTGCTTTGGCCCTACTCGCTTCCATCCTCATTGCGCGCTCCGCTTGCAGCCCGCTTCGCGGAAAATGCGATCCTATTGTGGAGGGCGGCATGGTTCCGGTTTTGTGATTCTCATGCAACGGTTGAGATCAAGCCCCTAGTCCGTTTCATCCAGGTAAAAGCAGCATTTAATTGCTGCTTCCATCAGCGCTACAAAGCGGCGAGGAGGGTGCGGAGGAAGGTTTGCCGCCGGTGAATGTTGCTGATGATCAGGTAGTCACGCTCGCCGTCTTGGCTGAGATGACCTGCATCCACGAGGCCTAGAATGTACCCCTCCGCTTTGCCTCTGGCTTCGCGGAGGTCATGCTCACTGTTGCTTCTGTGGATGTCGTCTACCAGACGTTTCCAACAAGCGGCCTGGCGCTTACCGACCGCATCACTTAAAAATGTCGGCGCGTATAGCAGGGCGTCGTAATAACTTGGGGCAGTTTGCGTGTTCAAACGAAGGCTCCAGAGGGATATCCTGAACACATTCTATCATGCGGTCATTCAATTGCCTGTAACTTCCCTGTTGGCTGCTGACCATTTTGTGCGAAATTTATGTCGCTGATGGTCGTTGGCTATCAGAGGGCTTGGGTTTAGGGTGAATTATGGTTTGGATATAATTAATGCGAATCTATAATTCTGTCAATTTATGTATATTGTCGTGTTTTATTGGTTTGTTGACGGTGCAGAAAAAATTTGCTTCCAGTGATTTGGTGGTCTAGCTTTCAAGCTAATGAGTTTGATTGTATCAGTCTCTGATTTTTTGGAAATCATTGGAGGGGTACATGTGTGAAAATAAAGATAGTGCAGAGTTTTCACGTATCGCTCACTATTTCCGAGAGGTCGAGTTCTATAGCGATTCGTCCCCATCCTTCATGCCGGAGTATTTCTCGACTAACTGCTACGTCTCTGATGCGTTTTGGCCTGCTAATTTTCTGCTCAGAATTGGAATTCGCTTCCACCACCTCTGGCCCACCTTCGGCATCAGGAACGGCATTGAAACCATCCAGGGAACGCAGCCTGCCGTATGTTTCGCTGGGCTCAGTGTGGCTGACCTGATCGCTGTGAGGGACGGGTTGCCGGCAAAAAATGAACACGTGACCCAGTATGCGATCACTTTCCCAGCGAGTTCAGTGCTAAACGGAGGGGTAGCGCAGGTAATACAAACTGGCGATTTACGTGCTGTGCTGGAGGAGGAGAGCGGCTCAAAGGTTGTCACGTCGGAAGATATGCTTCGCAACCAGTTTCGATGCACAAATGTCCAGTTCGATTTGTTCAGCGACCATGTAAGCCAACCAGAGTGGCGATGGCCCTACACTGGGGATTACCAGCATGCGATTACGAAAATCAAGGAAGAGGGGCTTGAGGCTAATCCAATACCCGGATTAGATCTGACCGAGGAAAAATGGTCGGGAATCGGTATAGTGGTAGCTAATCAGGCCGAAGCTCTTAGGCTCCAATACGACATCCTCACCCTGATCGATCGCGGGCTTGTTGCTCCAAGCCATTTTGACCACATTCTGGTCTGCAAGCGTTTGCCTGCGAGCTTGAGCAGTCTCAGCAATTCAGGCGCTCAGCAAGCGATCCAAGATGCTTGCTACGACTTTAAGTCATGCTTGGCCATTTCAGACGATGAAACCGCCGCAGCTCTGCAAGACTTTTCATCACGCGTAGCACAGTTAGAGCTGCTCTATCCGATTAGTGCAGCGAAAGAGACAGGTGGTTGCTGGGTGTCTTTTGATGACAACACTCGTCCATATGTACGAGCGCTGTTAAAGGCTGGAAGAATTAAGGTCAACAGGCTGGGGCGCTATCTGGGTAGTCTGGATGAGCTAGACGCTAGCCGAGATCTTCGGGAGCGTCAGGGGCTTGTTAAAAATCTCTGCAAGCAACTGCAGGAAGTGCATGGGGTAATGTGCTCCTACTATAGCGTACCTGACTCCTGGTCGGTTGATGATCACCCTTTCTATTGCGGAAAACCTTGGAGAGGGTTGTATCGAATAACGGATGAGCCGGACGGTGTAGACGAAGAGGAGGATGAGGACGAGTGGGATGATGAAGACGAAGAAGACGAAGATAATGAGAGTGGGGTTGATGGGGAGGAAGAAGATGGTGAAGCCTGGCGTTAGCTTCTCCAGTTTCAGTATTTACCATTACCTCGACCTTAAGTGTCGCGCTTCCATGTTGAAAGCATGCGATCATGGTCTCGCCAAGTGCTAAATAACACTCCGACGGCGGGTGCTGACGGATGCAGAGTTTTCACAAGCTCGCGGATAGTGGGGCGATCGCCTGGGCCCGTGATGATCGAAAGGCGTAGTGCATCAGTTGCGCACGGCTGTCGTGAACCGAAACCAGGTTCACCTGGTCTCGGCCCTGCAGGCTGCTCAACTGCTGAGCTTGGTCGTGAGATACTCAACACGGGAAATTTCAAAGACCGACACACCATCCTTTGACGCGATGAGATCGAACTGAGGTACCCATTCAGGTATCTGCAGTGCTTCAAGGGGACTTCGGTCGAAAAGCACATAGTTAACACCGCCCTCTCGCTGAACTGAGCGGAACGAGATGCCATCAAACCTCTGCTTGTCATAGTACCGGATGAATTCAGCAAGCGCTTGGGTCACAACATAATCCGTGTCATTAGCGCGCACAGGCCGGGCGATCAAGTCGTGGAGATACTCAAGCAATAGCCGACGATCAGTTCGCTTCTGGTAACCAGGCTCAAACCAGCTCATTGATTGGTGCTCAAGCGAAGTGAGCGCGGTGAAATCAAAGAATTCCAACGGTCGGGTGGAGACGAATTCTGCCACCACCACTTTATCCCCAATCGAGGGCCGTACCTCCGCAATCCCCGTCTGTGCGTCGGCGGCGACGTAAAGCAGTGGTACGCCTGAAGGGCTCATCCTGTTATTGGCAGCGCGATCCTTTGGGGGCGCTCCTAGCTCCTTCGCGGGATCATTTTGAAATGCCAGGAGCTGATTATGAGTGGAGGCAATTCGAGCTCGATAAAAGCGAGTAGCTTCCGGGGCAACCTTGACGACAGCAGTCACATCAGGGGTTTCGCGCCTACTTGCTCGCATCGCTTCAAAAATCAGGGACTCGAAAAACATGCTGGCATTGGTATTAAAAAACCTGCGGCCATGCACCAGTTCAGTCGCTATACGCGTCCAATCACCCTCGACCCACCAGCGCTCGTGCTCCTCAGATTCAAACGGGCTTGATACCCGGCAATACTCCTGCCCGTTGAAGTAAAAGTCTTCCTCATCAGCATCTGTATCAATGAGCCGTTCGGCCACCGCATTACATACGGCTTCCGATTCGCACCGGATGGCAATACCAATTATCCGACTGAGGCCCATCTCGTAACCTGGGTGAAGTCCGTGGTCGATGGCAAAATGATCCGAAAGGTGCCTTTTGATCGTCGATGCAATTTTGCTGGAGGTGAGCGCCTCGAGCACTGAGCGGCCGCAGCAGGAGCAGAGCTGCTCCTGCGAACGTCTTGAGGCCTGTTTCTTGAGCCAAGTGTCGCCAATGCAGGTCACACAAACAAACATGGGTTCCTCAGCATCTTCTTTGGCGAGGATCTCATGCAAAATATTATCCAGTAAGGCCATCGAATTGCTTCCTTGTAGCGTTTGAGCAAGGCCAAATCGTATCACCGTCAATTAACTGCGGCACAATCTCCGAAGATCTACGCTTGCCGGCGCTGCATCAGCTATTGCTCCTCAATCTCAATGAACAAGGGCTGCTTCCCTGTTGATGACAATCGCCACCAACTGAGCTCTAGCGTTCGATTCAACCGGAGAGTGTCGCCGTAGCTGCCAACAACGTCACCGTCGTGGCTGCGAGGCCAAGTAAACGGGGGGGAGGGTGAGCAAGGCATGAGCAAACCATTACATTCGACATGTGGTTCGCTATCTCGAATCTGCGCTAGTTGAGCATGACAGGGCCGTCAATCTGAGGCCGCGTGCGTTCGATCAGCCAGGCAACTGCGTTGTGCGCCATTTCTGTGAAAGCACGAGGATTACTTGAGCACGATGCGCGATAAGTCGACGCTACATACTCGTGTCTGGGGCCTTGCCTTCCGTTTACCCCAATGCTGGCCAAATGGTATTGTCGGCGGGATCTCGTCTATCGCGACTTGCCCGGCAAAGGAGACGCCAGCTTGGGAGCTTTACAAAATTCGCCATTCCTCTCTCGATTTGCGACGCCAAGAACAGGGGAGGACACCATACCTGGCTTCTATTCTCCTGACCTCCAGATGTGGGCGGTTCAGGCTCCGAATGGTGAAGTCCCAATCATCGCTGACGGTGCCCTGAACGAGCTGATGACCAAGACGAAGGTCAACGCCGAACAAGATGATGAGGCGTGCTGGCAGATTGAGTTGTTGACCAAAACCTATCAGAAGGTCGAAAGCGATGACGATGATCCCAGTCCCTATCGTGGACAGTCGGCAGATCTGGGTGATTTGCGTAGTTTCGATTCCAGTAACCACCTGCTGCAGCTCGTGACCAAAACTGATGCGGTCACTGAGAGAGACGATCGGTGTAATGCCAACCACATCCTCGAACTGATCACGAAAACCAACGTCGAGCTGGAGCGCGATGACAATGGTGATCCTACGTTCGGCTTGGACACACGTTACTATTCAGACTAACCTGGAAGCGCAACATGTTGCTGTTGGTGACAAATCGCCGTGACATCACGATGGACTACGTGGTTGCTGAGCTTCGCCGGCGCGGCCAGCCTTTTTTCCGCCTCAATACCGAGGAATTGCCCGAAGCACTGTGCTCGATGGCAGGATTTCCTCGGGACGCTTGGTCTATTTCGCTGGACGGGGTAGTTGTTCGTGGTTCGCAGATAACTGGGGCCTATTTCCGCAGACCAGGAGCCCCTGTTGTAGCTGACACGGTCACAGATCCTGGCGAGCGGGCCTACGCCGAAGCAGAGTGGAGCAGCTTTCTCAAAAGCCTGTATTCCAGATTAGAGGGGCGGTGGCTGAACTCACCCTCAAAGATTTTTATGGCTGAGGACAAGCCGATGCAACTCCTCCTTGCGCAGGAGATTGGCTTCCAGGTACCTCAGGCTTTTGTCACGAATGACATTTCCTCTGCACAAGCTATCAATGCACTCGGCAAGGCGATTGGTAAGCCCCTTCGGCAGGCGGTATTGGGGGGTGAAACGGAGCGAGTAATCTTCACCACGCGACTCGCTGAGATTGAGGATGATCAGGCTGAATCAATCAGGCTGACCCCATTCATTGTGCAGTCAGAAATCCTGAAACAATACGATGTTCGAGTGACTGTTGTGGGCGAGGGTGTTTTCGCAACGGCGATCTGGTCGCAAGATAACGAGGAAACGGAAACTGACTGGCGAAAGGGTAGCCGGCCTGATCTTCGCCACGAGAAGATCGTACTTGAGCCTCGTGTTCAGCGCCAATGCGTGAAGCTCGTTAAACGTCTTGGTCTTCGGTACGGCGCCATCGACCTGGTATGCGATCGAGCGGGGAAATTGTGGTTTTTGGAGATCAACCCGAACGGGCAGTGGGCGTGGATCGAGAATCTAACAGGCTACCCAATTGCTTCAGCGATCGTAGATGAGCTGACGGTGAACAGTATTGCTCAAACTTAAAGAACGGCTCCGCTGGCTGTGGCCGACGGTCATCCCTCTGGCACCTACTGAACTGGCCGCGGATGCAGAGTGGAAGCAGCAGATTGCTGCATCAGTGCGTGAAGGGGATTGGACGACCGACAGCGATGTGGTGCTGGACGAATCTAGGCGACTTTTCGATGCGGAGGTTGACCGCCGCAAGAGTGCTGACGCCAAGGCAGGAATTTACCTCGCAGCCATCACGGCGCTGATACCCGTATTAGTCTCGTTGTTGCCGGCGCTGTGGAGTGACAAAGCGAGCAAATGGCTAGGCTGTGCGGGGCTCATGCTGTTCGGGTTGGCAGTTGCCTTCTTGTTGAGCGCAGGGGCCTGGGCGTTCAGAACGTTGAAAGTTGCAGGTTTCGCCCAGCTCGGCCCTGGGGAGCTAGCCACCACCTGGAAAGAAAACTCGCCTAGAGCGGGTTTAGCCAAACAACTCGCCCGCGCTGTCCTACATAACTATTCGTTGGTCAACGAGAAGGTTACCGGCATCAAGATGACACATGAGTACCTGCTACGGGCCTTCCTGACCTTTACAATTCTCATGGTGCTTCAAGTGGTATGGCCGGTTGGCGCCTGGGTGGTTGAGGAAAGCGTCAGACTGATGGACACTCCGGCCCCGGTTCCTTTAATCATGTGCTATTCGTGATCATAGTCCTGAAGGATGGTCGCTAAAGGTGATATGTAACCCCTGTGTCCCGAAGATTTTTGATCCTGCATTGTTTTGAGAATGAGGAGGCCGGCGTATGGGTGGCGTCAAGAGGATGATGGAAGAGGACATGGATCGGGGCTTCTCGCGAGTTGAGGACACGTTCGTATGCTTACGCTGCGTCGAGGATGAAGCTTTAAAAGCTTTCGTCAGGAAAAACTCGGTGCGAGGAAACTGTAGCTATTGCGATCAAAGCCGACGTGTCACTGACATGAACGACGTCATTGAGCATGTCGTTACCAGCTTCTCATTAGAGTGGGGCGACGCTGCTAACGAGGGACTCGCCTACGAAACCCGGGAAGGAGGATGGCAGGGGCGGGTTTACAGTACGTGGGAGCTTCTATACAACTACGGCCCCGAGTGCTCGGAAGAGGTGTTGAATACTCTCGCTGGATCCATATACGATGTGGCGTGGTGCGAGCGGGATCCCTATTCATTACCAATAGATCGAACTCTGGTTTACGGTTGGCAGAGCTTCAGTAACTTCATCATTCATACCGCACGATTTGTATTTTACAAAGCTGTGAACACCTCGTATGCGGCTGACCAGCACGATGAGATGAACCCGGTCGACATTCTTGAAACGCTGGGGAGCGTTGCCAAAAAGCTCGAACTGATAGGAACAGTACCAGCAGGACAGCCGATCTTCCGCGTTCGTATCGTCGATCCTGAAACTCAACTCACCCGATCGAGTGAGCTTGGGCCCCCACCGGCGGCTCATGCCAACATGCCGAACCGGATGAGCCCCGTTGGCATCCCCATGTTTTACGGTGCGTTCGATCAAGAAACCGCTATTCGTGAAACCTACGATCCAGGATGTGAAACCCTGAAGAAGGCTGCGACTGGAGAGTTTGTGCCTATCAGAGATCTACGGATTGTTGACCTATCCCGCTCGTTTTTTGTACCGAGTCTGTTCGATCCTGCACTGCAGACACTCAGGCCATACTTCCGCTTCATGCGAGACTTCATTGAGGATTTCACCAAACCGATTGAGCGAAGCGATCGTGCCCATGCTGAATACGTTCCGACTCAGGTCGTCACCGAGTATTTTCGGCACGTTTACCGCACCGATGATGATCATCAAATTGATGGGATCATCTACCCGAGCTCCAAGACTGGAGCCAAGGCGATTGTCATTTTTGCAGATGCCTCGGGATGTATCGATGTTGACGATCCACCCAATGATCGCGCGCTTTTGCGGCTGAACAGGGCATTCGACGTTGACCTGTCCGGGATCGCCGCGGCCTATGATGACGATGAAATTTTCTGACTAGCTCCTCAGTCCCGGTTTTTTCCAAGGCATCTGCCCCTCGGTCTGGGGCAGAGTGCCTATGCCGCCTAATCCTAAACGTTAGCGAAGGTAGCTGGCCTGGCCGGCGGACAGAGACAAACCGACTGAAAACTAGACCAGCCTCAGCGCAGCTATACGCTTATGCAGGCGTAGAATAAAACCATCTCCAGTCTCCAATTTGTTGCCGGCAAAGAGAACTCAGTTGAAGGCCTTGATGCCTCGCGGCAATAGGAATTCTGCAACAAAGTGCTGAATGAACAGTCCTCGCTGGACTTCAATAGGTAAGCCTTCTTCAAATTCGAAGTCGCGCAATTCCTGAGAGTAATTAGGCAGTAGCGTCAGGCACCGATTTAAGAGCTCTCTTTTGTCTAGGGCACGAAATGGGTTTGATACGATGAAGCCGAAGCTGTCCGACAAGCTCCAGTGATTGGAAATGTTCGATTTCGATGAGTAGTCCTTGTGCCGGTGATACAGATTGGTCAGGTATACCGCGTCGACCCGCGAGTAGGCGGCCTGTGGTGTGAACGACTCTTGTGTGAACAAGCCTTCAGCGCCAATCAGGTAGTGATACCACTTTTGCATATCCTGAGGTGTATCGCAGCAGACAGCGAGTATGTTCACTGCGTCGTCGGTAGGAGTTGAGCTGAATTTTTGATGGGCGCTTTCTAGGTAGTCCTTCATTTTGTTATCCATGTTTTGCTGGACAACAAGGGGCTTACCATCCTCGGGCGTCTCGAAAATTGGCGCAAGTTGATCGCGCAGCGTTAGAAAATCGGGATGGCGTCCGAGAAAGCTAATTTTGAATGCATCCTGTCCATCGATAGCTTGCGCTTTAGTGTAGTCAGCGCATTTGACTTCAATATTGTATGTCACGCCCTCCACGCCAAATGAACAGTCTACATCCTTAGGAGGATTGAGGGCTGGCTCATACTTAAAGGTATCGGGATATGCAGCAGCAAAGTGTCCGCAAACCGTAAGTTCACACGCCGTCTGAAGATACTGCTTCTCGGAGAACGACTGTGGATTCGGTCTCAATTTGGACTCGCGAAGGTTCCTAAGCTTTTTAGTAGAAAGGAACGGCGTCAGTTTTTCCAAAAGTTGGTGCAGATCGTTCTGATACGCGACGGATGCTTCAGAGTCGTTGAAGTATGCATTATGAGGCGAAGATTGCTGGTCGTTCATGGGGCTCTGCCGGTAAAAGGTCTATTCTAGGCGCGCTGCTAGATGATCAAGTAAATTTGCGCTCAGGTGGAGATGGCTCCGAATCACCCTTGTGATTCGCCAGTCCTTATCAGCCTTAAAGGGGGCATAGGTACCTTAAGCATGAATTGGGCCTCGACCATCTGACTCGTCAGCCCCGCCCCTGCAAGAACCCGGCTCCATGTCGAGAAATCCAGTAGATCGATTGCGCGCTGAACAAGCAGAGGAGACTCCATAGGAATGAGCTCATCGAACTCTTCATGCTTGGTAAACCCTTTCCGCGCGAGGTAGGTAAATCCGCTCTTGGCTTGATCTGCGGTAAGCAGATCCAAAGCCCGGGCGCGATAAATTAGCGCCTTGAAGCTGACCTTCCAGCGAAGCTTCAGCTCTTTCAATGCTGGCCAGTTCAGATACTTGCCCCGCATTGCCGGAAACTCCGCGGCGAAGCTCGCCCTCGGCATAAGGAGGGCGCTGGCAAACTGGTTGGCTTGCTCTTCTGTTTCACGGCAACCAGTCTCTATACCTTGGTGCATAACCAGATGACCGAGCTCGTGAGCCAGATCGAAGCGCTGCCGTCCAGGGTTTACTTTTGAGGTGTTGCGGACGATCAATGGACGTTTGTTGAATAGCGAGAATGCGTCAATGCGATCGTCTGCGTCAGCCAGGTTAACGACGAGCACACCTATTTTTTCCGCCAGCTTGGTAACGCTCGAGAGTGGGCCTAGGCCAATGCCTTGCTCTCTTCTGAAACGCTCGGCAACCTGCTCAATTTTCCCGGCACCGGTAACCGGTTCCTCAATCACGTGAAAATCAACCGCGGGGAACGCTACCTCTTTGTCCAACTCATCAACGAGAAGCTCAAACATTTCTACCTGAGCTGCGATGGTTTTCTTCAGCGTCTGTGTCGAGGTGCGCACACTGCGGAAGTTACATTGCTCAAGCTCAACACCACTCTTGCGGGGGGCAAAGAAAAAGCTTTCTTTGACGTTCAGGATTTCGCAGAGCTGCTTCAACTGTCCTGGGTTGGGAATTGAGTTGATCTCGAGCTTGTGTGCGTATTGCCTAGTCACTCCAAGGAGCTCGCCGATTTCAGCAAGGGAGCGCCCCGAGGCGCACCTCGCGAGGCGGAGCTTGTCGGGTGAGAACTCATCACCCAGAGGCAGGAGGCCTGTTGTGTCATTCATCTTTCAGGTCAGCGTCTTTCGTTTCTTTCTGCCCAGCGTCCTTGTCGCGACGAACTGGTAGAGAATCATCAATTTCAACAACAGGGGAGAGCTCAGTGGTGCGGACAGAAACCAGAGGTTCGTAATTGTGTGTCCACTTGCTGATGACATTGCGGTTGGTGTCGAAGCCCAAGACAGATACGGTCAGCGTTGGGCCATCTGGGTTCCTATCGCTGTCAACATACAACCGCCAGGTAACGTTCCCGTCAGTGGCCGGCCCAAGCAAACTGTCGTGGTAAAGCTCTACGACGTTCTTCTCCAAGCGATAACCTTTCTTACGTGTGTCCGGGTCATCCGTCACCACCTGCATCAAAATCCCATCAATGCTGATCGTGTAATCCAACGTGTTGTTGACGAGCTTGAACCAAGGGAGGTCACCCTGACGATGTAAACGCTTAAACCGACCATGGATGCGACCGTAAGGAAAAATCCCTTTCGTCCAGTTGGTGTCATCTTCAGTGGATGTAGCCTCAAGAGCTTTGTAAGCAGCATCCAAAAGGTTGTTGCAGACGACATCAAGATGGGCGCGGCTGAGCTTCGGCTCGAGCTCACTTGGATGCTGATATTCAGGCATGCATTTCTCCGAAAAGCGTGCAAATAATCTGTAGTGTCAACCAGGATTTTTGTGCATAATTCTAAGAATGTCAACCTTTGGCGTTCCGGGGATTGAGTGTTCAGTTGCCATGCCGCATTGGGGCGCGCTACGGCCGCTCAGGCGCATATGAGCTTGGCGAATCTTGGGGTGATTGGGGGTTTTTATGAACGTGTTCATCAGCTCTGTCGTGCGTAATTTTGAGAGCTATCGTGCCGCTGCCAAGAAGGCTGCCTTACTGCTCGGGCATGTGCCAGTCATGTGTGAGGACTTTGGTGCTTGGCCGTATTCCTCTCAGGAAGCCTGCATGACTGAAGTAGAGCAGGCGGATGTGGTGGTGCTTGTCTTGGGTGCTGATTTCGGATTCAAAACTGAATCTGGGGAGTCGGTGACGCAGCAGGAGTTCCGGCGCGCTCGAGCCACTGGCAAACCGATCCTGGCATTCCTGCATGACGTTGCGGTGGAAGGGCCACAGCAGGAGTTTCGATGGGAAGTATCGGATTACGTCGACGGACTCTTCCGTGCTACATTTACCAATGAGCACGAGCTATCTGATTGTGTCGTCCGGGCTCTGAATCAGCTAAGTACGAGCCGCAGTGCCGGCAGTGAGGCGGAGTTTGCGCAGAGGCTGCAGATTCGCAACGCAAACGGACGATGGGGCGGCAGAGATCACGAAACCCGACTTGAGCTGGCTTTCCTGCCTCAGCCGGCTAATCCGGGTAGCTTGCGCTCCATCCACTCTGAACACGAATCCTATTTCTTAAAGTTTTGCCAAGCTGGACTAAGCACCCTCAAATCTGGCTATGAGGATTTCGATAGGGATGAACTCACAGGAATTGACGCTCCTGGTCTGGTCTGGCGGCATCACGACAGTGGCCTGTCTTGGTTGTCGATGACTCTCACAAACCCAGCGCGTTCGTCTAACCACTTCGACGGGTACTACGTATCGCCAACCCAAGTGAGGCGCTTGGCGGAAGCTGCGCATGTCATCCTTTGCCAAGGCCGAGGAGGGTGGTTTCAGCTGTCTCTGCATGGCGTGTCATACAAAGTTTTTGCAGAGCCGCCTGCGGTTGCGACAGGGCATTTCACTATGTCGCACCGCTCAGAGCAGGAGCTGCAGGAGCGTCGGCTGCTCATTCCGGCGACTCCTGCAGCTTATGGGCGATGGCTAGACGACGTGATGTTTAAGTTCAAGCGTAAGCTTTCGTCCTAGCACTCATCCGCGCTTGGCGTTGGTCTGTCAAGCGCAGTTCGCGCCTAGCCGGGCGAAACGTGCAATGCCATCCCGTGTTCCGCCACCTCCTCGAGCTTGAAAAACCGGCCAGCCACTTTCAGGGCGGGGAAGACAATACATGCGGCGTAGGGCTCACTGTATTGGGTAGTTAGTCCTTGAACGTCGAACACGATTTGACCTGGTGGGAACCCCAGGTTTTGGGCTTGCTCAAGGTTATGAAGTGCACCCTCCTGTTCCCCATTAGCCTCAGCGACTTCAATGACCTTCTGGCGGAGCGTGGCCACGTCGCTGTCAGTCACTTCTGTGAAAAACTGCTGCCTGCGATGCTTTCCGTAGCCAAAGCCTGCGGAGTTTGCAGAGCCAATCCGATTTAACGCAATGCATGCAACAGTAACAAGCTCCATCTCTTTCCTCATACGGTTTGCCGGTGCAGCTTTTACACATAGATCAGAAAGTCGAGTCACGCCAAGATTGCTCAATTGCCTGCCGGCACCCTAGATGCATCGTCATCCTCAATCCGTATCAGCGTCGTGTTTTGGATTCACGAATCTTAAGGGTCTACCGCTCGAGGAAGAATTTTCTAAACGGTTCTATTCACAGTGCTGCGTGAGGATTGCGCTCCCTCCAGATAACGGCATCGAGTTCAGCCAGATTTTTAGCGGGATAGGTTTTGGCCCGACTCAGCGCGATGCGGAGCAATCGCGCCGATCGGATGTAGTTGGCTCCCTGGCTTGCACCTCTCACCCTGTCAGCGCCTGTTGCTAGCAGCCAATCGCGGATTGGGGAATTGAGGACGAAGTAACGTTTTGGGAAAAATTGGCAGAGCATCTCAGAGAATAGAGCTCCACGTGTGCTGACCCCAGCGCTGGCAAGATGATCAATTTCTACCCTGACAACCCTATCCCGCGATATCTCTTTGGCATTGAGCACTTTTACTAAGCTTATGGCCAGCTGCTGGAAATTACTGCTCCTTCCCTGACGCTCCCAGCCGGCACCTTGGAAACGATTTTGATGGTCATAACACCAGAGACTGTTGAGCTGGGCATAGAATTTTGCATCGTCGCTCGCCTTCCAATTTTTTTTATCTGCTGCTGCCCTGAACGCTGCCTCCAGTTCGGAGCGGAATTTGGCGAACTGCCGCATTTGCCCTCGTCGTCGAGCCAGCACTTGGTCGAGCCTTGAAAGGGATTTGGGATTAGGTAGCTCTAGCTCGAACACCGCCCCATCGTCATCCCCATCCTGCCGCCCCGGTCGCTTAGGTTTACTTGGCTGCTTTGCTTCCTGATAGCCCGCAAGCCAGTTCGAATCGAGTGTCGCGCAATTGTTTGCGAGATTCTCAATCCATTTCTCAGCCGCTCGGAACGTTGTCTTCGAAATACGCGAATATCCGTTGGCCTCGTGGTTGGATGAAAACGCAGCTTTGGAGAGATTGGATGAGCCAACGAGTGCATAGCATGATCCATTCACCTCCTGCCAAAAAACCGCCTTCGGGTGAAAGCCCACAATACCTTCTGCAACGAGGAACTCCTCGTGCCATTTTTCAGGAAGCCATTTGAGCACCTGCTTGCAAGCCGCTATCCGAGTGATGCCAAAGTCCTTGCCGACGATGAAAGTAAAGGTCTCGCACTGCCTCCCTAAATCTTCTTCGATGTCCCAATGGGTGAGGTAGGCGCTGACTATGTACAGATGGGTTGAGTTGCGGAAAGCGCGACGGTAGATGTCCGCAAGCTCTGTTTTCGAGCGCTGAGGGAGCAGCAGTAAATCCATTCGGTGGCATCCATGCAGAGAAAAGTAGCGGCAGAATTAGCCCAGATGACTTGGAAGTGGTGCCACTCCCAGCGAAGTCTAGTGCTAGTAAATGGTACAGCTGCACAGGCAGCAAAATTGCCGTCCAGGGATGCTGTCATATGGCTATCAATGCTTGCGTATGCCCCCAGCTTTTGCAAGCTTTCGAGCCCGCTACGTTAAGGGTGAGCAGAAAAGGGCGGCTGTCACGTGCGTGGCACATTGTGCGCGTTGCTGGCAATGATTCCAGCACGTCCAAACTGGTTTTGAGTGACTGACTCCCGACTTGACGTGGTCTCGAATTTTTCTCACTATTGAGCCCACGCCATTGACGGTGGCGTTCAGCCCTAGCTAGGTAAAGCCCCTGCACCGTCGTTTCATCCTCCTCCTTTGTCACCTTGATTGGTCAACAAATACTAGGGCTTAGAGTTGATCGTGAGAGGCTAGGCGATCGTGTCCCAGGAAGTGGTGTAACTCATCATGGCTCTGGCCACTGAGTTTGCCGTTTAGTTGATCACGGCCGACAGCTTGGCCTGTGGATTATCGCTGACTGCCTCAAAGGCCTCCAACTGCATGTAACGCCGTTGCAGGCACCACTCGTCGTTCTGCTCCAGCAGCATCGCGCCTACCAGACGCGTAATGGCCGGATCGTTGGGGAAAATCCCCACGACATCGGTGCGGCGTTTGATTTCAGCGTTGAGCCGCTCAAGCGGGTTGGTGCTGTGCAACTGCTGTCGATGAGCCTTGGGAAACGCCATGTGCGCCAGCACTTCATCCTCGCAACCATCCATGAGCGCCGCGATCTTGGGGTATTTTTCGCGTAGCTGATCAGCCACCAAACGCCATTGCTGATGGCATTCGGCACGGCTGTCCTGGGCGAAGACCGTGCGCAGCAGCGCCGCTACCATGGTGCGCTGGCCCTTGCCGACATGGGCCATGGCGTTGCGCATGAAGTGCACGCGACAGCGCTGCCAGGTCGCATTGAAGACCTTGGACACAGCTGCTTTCAGGCCTTCGTGGGCGTGGGAGATGACCAGCTTCACGCCCCGCAAGCCACGTCGCATGAGGCTGCGCAGGAAGTCTGTCCAGAACGGCTCGGCCTCCGATGGCCCAACCCGCATGCCCAGGACTTCGCGGCCACCGTCAGTGTTCACGGCCACGGCGATTATTACGGCGACCGAGACGATGCGCCCGGCCTCCCGCACCTTGACGTAGGTGGCATCGATCCAGAGGTAGGGCCAGTCACCTTCAAGTGGCCGATCAAGAAACGCATGAACGCGTTCATCAATCTCGCCTGCCAGCCGTGACACCTGGCTTTTGGAAATGCCGGTCATGCCCATGGCCTTCACCAGCTCATCTACTGAACGCGTTGAAACGCCTTGAATGTAGGCCTCCTGGATGACCGCCGCCATGGCCTTCTCGGCGGTGCGTCGAGGTTCGAGGAAGCCCGGAAAGTAGCTGCCTTGGCGCAACTTGGGTATCTTCAGGTCGACGTCGCCGGCACGGGTTTGCCACAGGCGGTCACGGTAGCCATTGCGGCTGTTTGTCCGGTCTGGGCTTTTGACATCGAAGCCGGCACCGCACAGGCCTTCGACATCGAACTCCATCATGCGCTGGGCAACGAACTGGATCATTTGCTTGAGCAGATCAGTGTCTGCCCCTTTCTCAACCAACTCGGTCAATGCGATAGTGGGCTTGGTCATCGTGGTTTCTCTGGTGAAGGTTAAGTCCGCAAACTCAACGTTAGCCAAGAACCACGATGACCATCCTCTTTCGCCCGCAGGGCGCCTTCGGCTGGTTCAGTTACACCACTTCCCGGGACACGATCGGCTAGGCAATGAAAACTACTCATACCCCATCGCTTGCTGCGTTCAAATCCGACGCAGTGGCGCTGCGCAATGATTTCCGAAACGGTTGTCCTGAAGCGATTGAGAGAATTGCTGCTGCTGGAATGCGTGGCCCAGGTGCCAAGCTCGCCACCTGGCTCCGTGTGATTGCTAACGAGTACGGTCTGAAATACGAAGATATCGTTTCCGTTGACCGGATGATCTCGACGTATGCCCAGCACAGCTACTCAGCGGGGCGCTGGGTAGAGCCCTATCAGGGAGCGTTCCGTCGAGCTCGCTTTTTGCTGCAGTTTGACGCGCTTGTGGAGTGCCTTCGTGACCAGGTTCCGTTAGCTGTAGCTGCCGACAAGAGGGGAGTAGACTTCAGTGGGTTTCATTTCAGTCTGTTGTTGTTCAGCAGGATCGATCGTGTAGTTGATCGGCTGAGCCTCCCCGATTTCAGTGGTCTGCAGGCTCCTGGAAGCTTGGTGCATTATCACTGGCTGCAAGATGTCACGAAGCTGAGCCGCTCAAATTTCAGCAACGCTAAATTCTACACGATCACTGCCGACCCACTGGTTCAACCTGGTGCTTACGGCTGGGAGGCAGACTTCAGCTATGCAGACCTTAGAGGTGCAGACTTTCGTGGGGCTTACCTGAGACGAGCTCGATTTGTAGGCGCTAAGGTGGATGGTGCTGACTTCCGCAATGCGAACATTAACGAGTGCATGTTCACAGGGGCTCAGGGAGTCTATGTGGGCGGAAACGTTAAGAATCGAAATTGGGATGTAGGCCCGAGAGGGCCTGTTTTTGATCCCTTTGAAAGCGACGATTAAACCCAACAATGAAGGCTTTTCCATTATGAGAGCTGTTTTTCATGCTGGTCTTAATCATAAGTTTAGACGGATCTACCCGATAGCATGGACATCTGATGCGATACCGATGCTATTGGGGTAATTGCATGGATGTTAAAACACCAGAATCCGCAGAGCTTATACGGGAAGCTTTCGTTTCTTGTCAGGGGGCTTGATGCCTTGGATCCAGGCGCCTCAGGAATGCGTCGGAATTGCGATGGTCATGAGTCAGGTGTAAGTCGAAAGCAGTGTTCGCAAGAAGTCTTGCCGACGGTGCACGCTACTGAGGATTTTGTAGTCGCGTTCTCCGTCTTGGCAGAGATGACCCGCTTCGACTAGGCCGATAATGTAACCCTCAGCCTTCCCCCGAGCCTCGCGCAGGTCTTGCTCTGTCGAGCTTCTGTGGATGTCGTCAACCAGACGTTTCCAGCGCTCGGCTTGGCGTTTGCCGGCAGGGTCGGAGGAGAAAGTAGGAGCGTGAAGCAGTGACTCGTAATAACCGGGCGCAGCTAGCGTGCTCAAGCGGGATGCTCCAGAGATTGAACTTGAGGCAAGGGTATCATGCGTACACTCAATCGCCTGTTACTGGCCCGTCAGGGGCAGGCTGCTCGCATCTAGGCGCTGCAAGCTGAGCATTGAGTTGTGGCGTCTGGCAGGGCACATGCTGGCAGTTTGCGGAGGTGTGGTAGGAAGGTCACGCAAGCAGGTGAACATGACATAGCCATCGACGTGGTTTGCGATGTTTGCGGTGTGTCTACATGGGATGGCGCAGGTGAGCCTCAGTACGGAACGATGCATGCGTCATGGGGCAATGGCTCAGCGCACTGCGGCCAAGAGTACGAGCTTCACCTCTGCGAACGCTGTTTTTTCTCTCAAATAGCTGAGATGAAGAGGGCGCGTTGGCTTGCTGTGATGTTCGATCAGGAAGGCGACACGATTTTAGGTGATGACGCCTACGGTCGGATCAGAACACCTACCCCAGATGGTGGTTGCGAGAATACCTGACCGTTTGCCCGATCGTTTTAGGTCAAACTATGGAAAACCAATAATTATTGTTCAGACATAATTCTCGTAATTCTGAGCCCGTTGCCATGCTAGGTATCAGTTTTTGGGTATTTCACGGCTGCATGTCGCTATTGCTATGTGCTAGCTGAAAATTTGACCTTTTCATTGTCTGAGAGGTGCCGCACGTAATCGCTCGGGCTCTTACTTTTCGATGATGCCCCAGATGATATCGCGCTTGCCGCGGGGCAGCTTCTTGACGACATTCTTGCGGGTTCTGCGGATCCCTGTATCGGTGCCATGGATACGATGTGCGAGCAGAAGCACCAGGAGTGCATGCTACATCGTCATGCGATCACCTGGGTCTTAGCGTTCGATTCAATCGGACTGTATGGCTTTAGCACTCCACGGAGGTCGACCGTGGTTGTGGCTTGTGTGATGTGGCACCTGCTTGCAGGAGCGACCGTGCAGAAGGTCGTCTGCCGCGAGCTACTAGTTCCCTAATTCAAGCCTGTAGAGGCTCAGCCGATAAAAGCTGCAGACCACAGCAGTAAGGCTGTCACTGCTGTGAAAATTTCTGACTCTCGAGGAATTTCCTATGGCCCACGCATGGCACCTGTTCGAGGCGTCGTTGCAAGCGCACAACCCAGCAATTTTGGCCGACCTGAATCCACCTGCGACGAGTAAAGATCTTCAACGATTGCAAAGTGAGCTGGGCGTCAGCTTGCCTGAAGATTTCCTCGATGCCCTGCGTGGGCACGATGGTCAGATGGGAAACAGCGAGCCGCTGCTAGGTGCTTATCAATGGCTCTCCAGTGCGCGGGTCTTGGATGCCTGGGCCTTCTGGAAAAAACAGTCCGAAAGTTCAGGGTTCGATAACAGCGGGGCTGAAGCAGACCCGGGTGTGCAGGACGATTGGTGGAACATTGGATGGATTCCATTCGCTACCAATGGGAGTGGCGACTATCTGTGCCTCGATCTTAGGCCTACTGCTGGAGGCAAATTCGGGCAGGTGATTTCGGTATGGCACGATGACGGCGCGCGCTGTGTAGTCAGTGAAAGCTTCTCGGCCTGGTTCGCTCAGTTTTTCTGAAAGACTCTCTGCTCACCCACTACGTTATTCAAGGAATAGGTATGGAACCGACCCTTACCGAATTGAAGGAACAGAGACTCCAGAAGTTGTTCAGCGATTGTCAGCAACAGGTCATTGCTCAAATCATTGGGCCATTCGGCCTGTCTACCGCTATGTTCGATGATCGCAATGGCGGCAATGTTACCACCGTACATAACTTCGAAAACGCCAGTGCCGATTATGTGGCGGAAAAAGACCAGAACACCTACGCCGCTTCCCGCGAGCGGTACGACCGCAGCAAGCTCAAGGACATCAAGCAGAGTGTCAAGGATAGGTTGAAGGCAGCAGGAGTAGACGGTTATACCGGTAAGCAGGTCGATCCTGTAAATCTTGAGGCCGATCATGTGACGGCCTTGAAGAAAATTTATGGCGATCGCAAGAACCATCTGGCTTACAACACAGGTGAGGGCTTGGATCGTCTTAGCGATGTGGCCAACAACACCGAAAACCTGGTCGCCACGCATCGGGATGTGAACAACCCCAAGCGAGCTAAAGACATCCTTGAGTTTGCTGATGAGGTAGTCGATGGCAAGACCCAGGCCGAACGTCTGGAGCTCGATTCGGAGCGGATGAGGGCGGCAAAGGAACGTTCTGAGGATTTCCTTGAGCGCACTGCGAACCGTGCGATCAGAGTCAAGCAAACCGGTGAACTCCTCAAGACAGGCGCAAACCAAGCAGCCCAGATGGGGATGCGCCAAGCTTTGGGTGTGCTGCTCAATGAGTTAGTGAGTGGGTTGTTCAATGAGATCAAAGCTCTGATCAAGCATGGGGTAGAGCAAGGAAAAACCTTGTTCGAAGAAATCCGCCAGCGCTTGGCTAGCGTGGCAGTGCGGGTGCTAAAGAAAATTCCCGATGCAGTCTCCCAGATGTTCCAAGGGGGCATCAGCGGCTTTATGAGCAATTTGCTGACCTTTGTGCTCAACGAATTTCTGTCCACCGCCAAGCGCTTCGTCACTGTCATTCGTGAGGGTCTGATCGGTTTATTCAAGGCCTTCAAGATGATCCTCTTTCCACCCGCGCATCTGACGCCCGATCAAGCGCTGCAGGAGGGTTTGAAGCTCCTGAGTACGGTGGTGATCTCATCGGTGGGCATCCTGCTTCAGGAGACTGTGAAAACGTTCATCTCAAGCATGGCGTTTCTGCTACCTGTGGCAGATATCTTATCGTCGGCGTTGATAGGAACCTTGAGCGGTTTGTTGTCGGCGTTTCTTGCCTATCAAATCGACTGCATGTTCGATCGCTATCGTCATGGCTACGACGAGAGATTCTTGGATGAACTTATCGCTGACTCTCGGCGCCGGGAGGAGTTCGCGCAAGGCTTGGTTGAGCTGTCTGAGAGCTCACTGCGCAATGTGAGCGCTTTCAACCGGTCGATCATGCTCTACCAAGATATCGGACAGACGTTAGCGGATTCGGGGCGAATGGCGGATTCGACCTTGGCCAGCCTCGAGCAAACTGTATCCCAGACACGCGAACAGGTGGCTAAAAGCGTGGCGATGATCGAGTACATCGAATCGAGCCAACGAGACATCGAAGATTTTCTGGAATCGCTTTGATATGGAAATGAACAACCGCACTGCGACGCGACAAGACCTCCAGATTGTCGAAGCATTTTCTTCGGTTAGCGTGCCGGAGCAGATTATCCGCCAGAGCAACATCAGGGAGCTGGTGCAGGGAATGACCGATGCCCAAGCGTCGGTTCAATCAACCACCAGTAAATTGGAGCGTGCGCGGCGAGAGCAAAAGGAAGGTAATTTCCTCGGCAACTGGTGGAATGATAGGGACGATGCGGTTCAGGATGCGCAACTGGACTTGAACAAGTCAATTGGCAGCCTGACGCAGAAGTCCTCACAGCTTTTGATCGTTAATACAGCGATCTCCAAGATCCTGCATGATCAGCAAGGTGTTCTGTTGCAGCAGCAGAATATCTTGAAAGGTCAGACCGATACGCTGCAGACGCAAAACAGCAAGATTCTCAGTCAGCAAAGGCTACTAGAGCAGCAGCAACGAGAAATTAATGCTGCCAACGAAGGACTGATGCAAGCGAAAGGGATCTCCCAGGAGCAGGCGAAAAAGCTTGTGGGGTGTGTGGTGCGGGTGAGTGATGCCGAGAAGGCCATTCACCAGGCAAACCAAGACTTGAGTCAAAGTGTCGATCTTCGGTTGAGAGAGTCTGCTCAGGATTATCTAGCGTGCTTGCGTCAAGGGTTAGAGGAGCGGGATGAGCGTTGGTCGATTGCAGAGCGGCAGGTGCACCAGGCGCTCGATGCACAGAACAGGCAGATGCAGCATGACCAAGCTGCGTTGCATGAGCAGCTCGTGGTTCTTGAAGAAAGCCTGGAGCTGAAGCTGCAAGCTAACGAGCAAGCGTTCAAATCGAGCGCGACCGCTCAGCGGCAGATCATCCAGCAAATGGAGGAGCGCTTCACGCTAGAGGTCGATAGCGTTCAGCGGGCTTTCGTGGAGTCTGCCCAACGAAGCGAGTTGGCTCTCGAAAAGACGCATGAGGCTTTCGAGTCGCAGAATGCCCAACTGAAGCATCAGCAGACTGCCATACGGGAGCAGCTCGGTGCCCTTGAAGGGAATCTTGATCAGCAAGTGCAAGCCGGTGTGCAGGCGCGTGAGGCATTCGAAGCGCAGAATGAGCAACTGCGGAACCAGCAAACGGCTTTGCGTGAGCAGCTCGGCATTGTTGAAGAGACTCTTGAGCAGCAGCTGCAAGCAAGCGTGCAGGCGCGTCAAGCATTCGAGGTGAAAAACGCGCAGCTGCAAGATGAGCAGACTGCTATGCGTGACCAGCTCGGTACCCTAGAAGAGAATCTTGAGCTGCAGGTGCAAGCAAGCGTGCAGTTGCAGGATGAGCAGGCTGCTATGCGTAAGCAGCTCGGTGTCCTTGAAGAGAATTTTGAGCAGCAGCTGGAAGCCAGCGTACAGGCGCGAGAGGGATTCGAGGCGCATTACGCGCAACTGCAAAGTGAACAAACTGCTTTGCGTGAGCAGATTGATGTTCTTGTGGAAAGTCTGGAGAAAAAGCTGCAAGCCAGTGTGCAAATGTTAGATTCGGGCATGACTGCTCAGCAGGAGTCCATCCACCAAATGGAGGAGCGCTTCTCGCTGCAGGTCGAAAGCGTTCAGCGTGCTGTCGTGGCATCTGCCAAGCAAAGCATGTTGGCGATACTGAACACTCGTAAGATGATGACAGGCACGTTCGAGGCAACCCGTCAGGCGGTTAAGCAAGCGTTGCAAACCCAAGGAACAGATTTCAAGCTGTCTCTCGAGCATGTCGTGACGGATCTCGAGGCAGCCCGGCAAGAGTTGATGACCCAACAATCGCAACTGACCGACCTCCAGCAGGCACTCAAGGAGAGCCAAAAAAGACAGATGATTGGTCTAATTTCTGTCGGATTGCTGGCTCTCGGTGCACTGGTTTGGCAAGCCATCTTGTATTGGGCGCAAACCTGACAGCGGGCGTAGCGTAATTAAAGTGGAGGGCGTGCTGTATTCGCTAGCGAGCTGTCGAACAGGGCACTGCTCGCAGTCCACCCGATTAGACTCACCAACTCCATTTTCTTGGCATCGCTGAGGCTTCAAGGCTTCCTATCGGAGCGATGTTCGATGAGGAGGGGGATGCGACTTTAGGTAATGACGCCTATGGTCGGATCAGAACACCTACCTCAGATGGTGGTTGCGAGGATACCTGACCGTTTGCCCGATCTCCTTTTAGGTCAAATTATGGAGAACAAATAATCATTGCTTAGAGATAATTCTCGTAATTCTGAACTCGTTGTCGTGCCTGCTCCCAGCACCGGTCTGCCGAGAAGCTCCGTGCTCCCTAGTCACTTTGCAGTAAGCGTCCGGCGAACTCACCTTGCGTAAGTCAGGCCGGCACCCACTGATGCGGCAGCAACTGTCCGATCTCACTGGCCCGTTGGGTCGGCAGCCGCGTCAGCACATCTTTGAGATAGGCATACGGATCATGCCCATTCATGCGCGCCGACTGGATCAAACTCATGATTGCCGCAGCCCGCTTACCGCTGCGCAGGGATCCCGCAAATAACCAGTTCGAGCGCCCGAGTGCCCATGGCCGTATCTGGTTTTCGACCTGGTTGTTGTCGATGGGCACAGCCCCATCTTCTAGGTAGCGCGTCAGCGCTACCCAGCGTTTCAGGCTGTAATCGAGGGCTTTGGCCGTGGCTGATCCATTGGGCACCAGGTCTCGCTGCGCCAACATCCAGTCATGCAGTTTTTTGAGGATCGGCACCGCCAGTTCTTGTCGTATTCGCCAGCGCTCTTCATCACTCATGTCCCGCGCCTGACGTTCGACCTCGTACAAGCCGCTGATCGAGTGCAGGGCCTGTTCAGCCAGCTGACTTTTGTTCGCCACGTGCAAATCAAAGAACTTGCGCCGGGCGTGGGCCATGCAGCCGATTTCAATGATGCCTTGTTCGAAACCGGCTTTGTAGCCAGCGAAGTCGTCGCAGACCAGCTTGCCGTTCCAGTCACCCAGGAAGTTGCGCGCATGTTCGCCAGCACGGCTTGGGCTGAAGTCGTAAACCACCGCTTTGAGCCCTGAAAACGGCGTCGTGCTGTACGCCCAGATATAGGCCCGATGGGTTTTCTTCTCGCCTGGCGCAAGCATTTGCACCGGTGTTTCATCAGCGTGGATCACGCCCTGGTTCAGCACGGCTTCACGCAGTGCATCGACCAGTGGCTGAAGCCGCACGCCGGTTTGTCCGACCCACTGCGCCAGGGTCGAGCGAGCAATTGCCAGCCCGGCGCGGCCAAAAATTTTCTCCTGCCGGTACAGCGGCAAGTGATCGGCAAACTTGGCCACCATCACGTGGGCCAACAAACCTGCGGTCGGGATACCTTTGTCGATAACCTGGGCTGGCACCGGGGCCTGGATCAGGGTTTCGCACTGGCGACAGGCCCATTTGCCCCGCACATGTTGCTCGACGGTAAACACGCCCGGCGTGTAATCCAGCTTCTCGCTGACGTCTTCGCCGATGCGTTGAAGTTGGCAGCCACAGACGCACTGGGTGTTTTCGGGTTCGTGACGAATCACCGTGCGTGGAAACTGCGGCGGCAAAGGCGCACGTTTCGGGGATTGCCGTGGTTCGGCCTGTGGCGCATCTGGGAGAAGCTGTTTTAGCTCGGCCTCGATAGCTTCAAGGTCTATGTCGAGCAGGTCATCCAGCAAGCTGCTTTGCGCCGGGCTGATTTGCTCGCTGCGCTTGGCAAACTTGTGCCGTTTGAGCAGGGCGATTTCGAACTTGAACTGTTCGATGAGGATTTCATCGTTCTGAATCTTCCTGCTCATCGCCTCGACCTGAGATTGCAATTGCAACGCCTGTGCCGCCAAGGCACGAAGCTGTTCCGGGGTCATCTGGTCGAGGTTGGGCGAGAAAGTCATGCCGCCGATTGTGCCAGAGCAGGCTCGGGGCGACGACAAGTAGACCGGCCAAATGGCCGGCGTTTACAGCATGCTAATCACACCGCCTGCACCGACGCGCTGCCACGGCAGGCCCAGCACCAACGCCTGGAGTTGTTCGCTGTCGAGTTCGACCTCGCAGCCGTGGCGAATGCCGGGCCAGTGGAACTTGCCTTGGTTCAGTCGACGCGCTGCCAGCCAGACACCGACGCCATCGTGCACCAGCACTTTCATCCGGTTAGCCCGGCGATTGGCGAACAGATAAGCGCAGTGCGGCTTCGCCGCACCGAACACCGCAATCACCCGAGCTAATGCTGTCTCGGTGCCAGCGCGCATGTCCATCGGCTCGGTGGCCAGCCAGATGGCATCGATGCGGATCATTGAGCGAAAGCCCGAATAAATTGCGCACAACCCTCGGGATCCGAGGCTGGCCATTTCACCGTGATCACTTGCCCGGCCACGGGCAACTCGATGATCACTGACGCTTCGACTGGCCGTTTAGGTGCGGCTTTTAGCGGGACGAAAGCTGGTAGTGAAGCCGCTGCGGGCTGATCTCGATAGAGCGGCAGCCATTTGCGGATGACGTTGGCATTGATGCCGTGGTTGATGGCGACACTGGACACGGTTGCGCCAGGTTGCAGGCATTCCTGAACGACCTGGGCTTTGAACGGTTTCGGATAAGAGCTTCGTTGGCGCATGGAAATCCTGGCGATAAGGGTGATCGCGTCCGCTTAAAAATACGCGGACACCATCGCCCTTAATGCTGGAGTTCGGAAGGTGAGTTCGCCGGACGCTTACACTTTGCAAACGGTTACGGGTGAGCATTCGCACGGGCATGTTCAATCCGGATGAAATGAAGTACGCAAATGGCGTCTTGGTCGAGCTGCCATATCCAACGGACGATATGCGTTGCGTAACAGATTCGTCGTTGCTCAGTGCTGGTAAAGGCCCGCTCTGTAAGAGCTCATCAAGCGTTGCCGCCTGCCTGGCAGTTTTATTGCGGCGTGGGGTAGAGCGCCTCTTCGCGGACGAGTCCGGCTCGTCACGGCGACGGTTGTTGCACGATGTGAAAGGAGAAAATCGTTGAAGTGGATCAATGCGCTTGAACTGGGGCAGTGGGCCGACACCCTCCAAGGCAGGGATAAGGTGCCCGAGTTGGTGGCTGGGCTGATATGGGCCACTTCCACAAGGGTGCACCGGCTTCGGTTTCTGCATGGTGATATGGGACAGGTTCGGGGCTTCGATGGATACCTTAACGCCGAGGCAAATTCGCCATTTGTACCTGATGGAAAGTCGATCTGGGAGTTTGGCACGAATGGCGCCGGCAAGGCCAAGGCTGAGGACGATTACACCAAGCGCACTGAAGAGATAGATGCAGCCGTTCGGGCTGAGTGCACATTGGTCATCGTCTCACCGAGGACGTGGGATACGCCGAAGGTCAAAGTTGAAGATTGGCTTGACGAGAAAAACGAGCTCAATGAGTGGAAGCGTGTCGTCTATCTCGATGGGCCGCTACTGGAAGATTGGCTCGCTCAGAGCCCAGCAGTAGCTTCGCGCTGGGCGCGAAGCGTTTTCAGGCGCCCCCCTCAACACGGCGTGCTCAGCACCGATGAATTTTGGGAGTTGTTCTCCTCTCGCTTCGAACCTGCCTTGGTGGAAGACGTACTGCTCGCCGGACGCGAGTCTCAGGCAGATGATTTGCTGCGAACCCTGACACAAGGTAGTGGGCGACTGGCGTTTGCTGCGGACACTACCGATGAAGTAATCGCCTTCGCGGTCGCAGCGATCCGCAAGGCGCCGGAAGTCGTGCGCAAACCATTAGAAGCTCGCACCCTGATTGTCGAAACGGAGGAAGCGGCTCGGTACCTCGTGAGTACCTGTAACCTGATTTACCTGCCCAGGCTCGGCGCCCGCAAATGCGTTGGATTACTGAAGACCTCTGGCCCAACGGTCATAAGTGCAGGAGCCGACGACAGGAAGAACGATCATGTGGAGCTGATCCGACCGACCAGTTCCCAGCTCGGTAAAGCATTTACCGGCATGGGCATGTCTGAAATTGAGGGGTATGAAGTTGCCCGCACCTGTGGCCGAAGTTTGGCGGTCTTGGCTCGGCAGAAACCAAGTGGAACTGCCGAGTTACCCACTTGGGTTGCAAACGCTGATGCGTTGATCCCTGTCATGTTGGCGGGCGCGTGGGTCAGTGATGTAGACCAAGATCAGCACGTTCTCAGCTCGCTTAGCCAGAAGCCTTATGACGATACCGAGGACGATCTGCTTGAGTTCTTGGTCATGCAGGATTCGCCCCTCGAACGCATCGAGAACCTGTGGGCAACCAGAGCCCCAGTCGATGCGTTTCTGCACCTAGCTCATCGGGTTGGGCGCCGACATCTGGAGCAATTCAAAGCGGCACTGGTTGCCGTTTTCGAGACGGCTGTAAGCGCACACAAGCCACCGACCGCTGACGAACCTTTCGTGCAGAATAGCAGGCGCGAACAGGACAACTCGCATAGCGAACAGCTCAGGAACGGGTTAATGACGACTCTGCTCCATATGGCTGTGCTGCATAAACACGCAAACTTCAAAGTGGCAGGTGGGGATCCGCAGACCTTTGTTGATGATTTGGTCAGGTCGATTCCCGGGCTATCGGACAACGTCACACTGCTCGCGAGCTTGAGCCAAAATCTGTCGCTGCTTGCTGAGGCTTCCCCAAAGTCTTTTCTAGAGGCCCTTGAGCGTCAGCTTGAGGGCGCCTCGCCGAGTATTTTGCCAATCTTCGACGAGCACCCAGGCATGCTCACGCCTGTGACTTATCATTGTGGATTGCTCTGGGCGCTGGAAGTGATTGCCTGGGATGCCCGTTATTTTGAACAGGCCGTGTTGTGCCTCGCTAAGCTTGCGGCGATCGACCCGGGTGGCAAGCTTAGCAATCGCCCGATCAACAGCCTGCGAGCGATCTTTTTGTCCTGGGCTCCTTCTACGTCGGTAACGACGAAGCGTCGATTGGCCGTGTTGCAGTCTGTCGTGAATGCGCTGCCAAGCATCGCTTGGGCGCTCCTTGCCAGCTTGCTTCCCCGTTCACACGACACCAGTTCGCTCACCGAAAAGCCAAAGTTCCGGGAATATGAGCAGGATCATGGTGAAACCCTGACTTTTGGTCTGGTGTGGGAGAGTGAGGCCAAGATCATTGCTTTGGCTGTTGAGGCAGCAGGCATGATTCCGGAGCGTTGGATCTCACTGATTAATTCGTTGCAGAGGTTCCAGCCCGATCCATTCAAATCCGTGGTCGAGCGACTCGGTGAGGTACTGAGCTCTGCCGATGCTGATGTGCGTGCGCAGATTTGGAAAGCCTTGAACGTGCAGATCAAGCATCACCAGAAGTATGCCAAAACCGAATGGGCGATGGAGAAGGGGCGAATCGAGTCCTTGCTGCCGCTGATCGACCGGTATGCGCCCGAAGCGCTGGTGGAAAAGTACACCTGGTTGTTTGATGAGTGGGTGCCGCCTGTGGAGGGTATTGATGAGGACGGTGCGGACATTGGGCAGCTCACTGAAAATGCCCGATCGCAAGCAGTGGTGGATGTGTATGAAGCCTTGGGCATTCAGGGCATCCTGCAGATGGCGTGCCGAGCCAAAAGTTCTCACTTCGTTTTGAGCTCTGCGCTCCGCCTAGAGCTATCTTACGAGGAGCGCTTAGCGCTGCTCACCAGCCTGCTCAGCAGCGACCTGCAAGACTTGGAATTCGCAGCCGGTATGGTCATGGCAGATGGAATCATCCGCTTTGAGGAAAGATGGAAACAGGACGCTCGGTCGATGCTCTTGGACAGTGGTCTGGGTATTGATCGTGTCGCAAGGGTTCTCGAACGCATCTTGGAGAACGAGCAGACGTGGTCGTACGTTGACTCCTTTGGTGAGGCGATAGCGCAAGCCTACTGGACTGTAAAAGCCCCATATCCTCTTGAAGTAAGCGTGACTGAGCTGCTCCAGGCAATAAGCAAATACCGACATGTTGAACGTCCCGTTGCAGCGTTGAGCGCTGCTTCGCGTCGACTGGCAGATGTCTCCTCCGAGCTCGTTATAGAGCTGTTGATGGAAGGCGTTGCGGAGCAAAACGCCAAACCAGGAGCGCAGCTTGCAACCAGCTTCTTTGATGTAGAAAAGGTTATCAGGGAGTTGGCTCAGCGAAAGGATACGACGCTTGGACAAATTGCGAACCTGGAGTTTGCTTACCTGCCAGTGCTTCGCGATGAGCCTGAGGCCCTGCATAAAGTTCTGCTTGAAGATCCGGGCTTCTTCATGAGCCTGGTCAGTTTGGTATTTAGGGCCAAGGGAGCAGAGCGAGCAGAGGTATCCGCTCTGGAAAGGAATCAAGCCACCAATGCGTATCAGTTGCTAAAAAGCCTGAAGACCTTGCCGGGGCAGAATAATCAGGACGTCGACCAGGAAACGTTGATGGCCTGGTGCGTTGAGCTTCGGTGTTTGGCGGCGCAAGCGAATCGTCAGGAGATTACCGATCAGCTCATTGGGCAGGTATTGGCGCATGCGCCTTCGAGTCCTACGGATGGAGCCTGGCCACACGAAGCGGTTCGTCATGTCATCGAGGCGCTCGCGTCTCCGCAGCTTGAAACGGGCGTTTGCATCGAAAGATTCAACATGCGCGGCGTGTTCTGCAAAGCGTTCGGAGAAGGGGGCGACCAAGAGCGAGATTTGGCTCAGCAAGCTCAACAGTGGGCCCAGGCGTCAGTCGATTTTGTTCGTACTCACGCAATGCTCGAACAAATTGCTGAGTCGTGGCTAAAGGACGCTGAACGCGCAGATACGACGGCCAAGCAGAACGCGCTGCGTTACTGATCATAGGGAGGTGTAACCACCTTCCAGATCTGATTGTGATCGTTATTGCGGTACCGATGTACTATTTCAAGGTAGTCCTACTGCCCGTATTTCCAGTATGAAAAGCAATGGCTGCCTAGGCCGTCGCAGATCGGAAAATGGAACGCGAAGTCGCCACAGTATGGATTTCTGGTCTGCGGAATCGTACTCTCGGTTATCAATTCGCACGTCGTTCGTGCCGGGCCTCTGCAGGGAGCATCATCGTTGGAAATCCATAGTGTCAAAGCAGACCGTGTTTGGCTTGATCTGGAAGCTAAAGTCGACGGTGGTAATAATCGTGTTGACCTCCTGACTGGCCCTAACGGTTCTGGAAAGTCAGAGATTCTGAGTTTTCTTGCCAACGCTTTTAAATCGAGAAAACACAATGGGGCGATCGAATACAGGCGCCAATTTGGTAGCCAACCCTACCACTTTAAATCGGAAGACTCTCATGAGCCCGCGAGAGTTATTGCACAGACTTACAGCCCGTTTACCCGCTTTCCATCTCCGCTAACTCACGAGTCTTCTCTTACTAAAGTCTACTCGGAAGGTGCGGAGTCAAGTTCATTGTACGTGTGTGCTGGTCTCCATAAATCTACGCGAGTGGTCAGTTCAAGTTTGTCCAAGAATACGCTTGAGCAGGCTATTTATCGTCTCAGCGAATCACTTGAGAGCGTAGGATCAATACTCCGCGTGATGGAAAATCTGAAGCTCTCAGATAGGTTTGATTTCACTTATGAGCCTAGGCCTGGCCTGGTCGATCTAGCAGATGCTGTACGTGGTGGATATGTGGTGGACTATTTTGAGGGAAAAAAAGAAGAGTCTATTCGTCGTAAGTATCCTCGCTCGGGCTTACTAATGGAGCTTCGAAAAGAAAGCCCTCAGGAGCTCGGAAGTTTGGTCGCCGAGGCATTTTATTTGCTAGGGGACGAGGTGCTAGAGTTTGGCCAGCTTAAACGTGGGATTGGTTCTATCGGTCGTAGGGATCGATATGAGTATGCGGCCTTCCAATCACTGTCGTTGTTGAGGCGTTTGGATCTCCTCACGCTAAGACGGTGTGAACTCACAAGCCTTTCAGGCGAGATTTTCGATGTTGCAAATGCAAGTTCCGGCCAGCAGCAAATGCTTTGCTCGGTTATAGGTCTCGCAACAGCTCTTAGAGATGACAGCCTTGTGCTAATCGACGAACCGGAGCTAAGCCTTCACCCGCGTTGGCAGCAACAATATCTGGATAATCTTCTTGCAACCTTAGAACCCTTTAAGGGGTGCCACGTTTTGGTGGCCACCCACTCGCCATTAATCGTACAGCGTGGCCACGCTTTGGGTGCTGGAGTTGTTCAGGTGAAAAAAGAGTCGGCTTCAGAGCGTTTAGCTCAAGATGGTGAGTCGGTAGAAGCGACGCTGCAGAACGTATTTGATACCCCAGTAACTGGAAGTGTTCACCTTGCCAACGAGATTTTCGCATTAATTACGGAGGCTGAGACTGAAGGTGGCCCTGTAAGGCAAAAGTCTCTCGTCGAACTGAAGCGATTGGAACGTCTCTATTCTGATGGCGAATACCGTGATGAAAAAACCTTGCAGCTTCTTCGGGACGCCATTGATTTGATTAATATGGATATTCAGTACAATGCGTGAAATTAGGAGAAAAGCTGAGGTTTATAGTGGTTTCCGAAGGCTGACACAGGCGCAGCACGATCAGCTAAAATCCGATGGCGCAGCAAACGTCGGCCTATGGAAGGAGACGACTGGTGATGTAGGTGCCTGGGTTGTTCAATTCAAAAGTGAAGTGAAGCAACACTACTATCACCGTCAATCCATGAAGTGTTGCTACTGCAGCAAGGAGCTGGACGCTCATAAAGGCTCTTACGATGCCGAACACATACTGGATAAAAACGGTCATCCGCAGTTCATGTTTTACTGTGAAAATATTGCGGCGGTTTGTAAAACTTGTAATGGGTCTAAGAGTGATAAGCCTGTCCTTGAACCAGGCGTCTCGGTTGCTAGTTTTCCTGGGGATACAGGACATTACATGCTGGTACATCCGCATCACGATGAGTGGGGAGACTACCTCGAGTTTGATGTGATAGGCCGAATAGTGGCTAAACCCCACAGCCCAAAAGGAGGCAATACCATCAGAATTTGTGGGATAAATTTCCTAAATGCCGCTCGCCTCGCTGGTCATTTTCTCCCTGGTGACAGTGAGGTGGCTGAGAAAAATTTGGAAAGTTTTTTTCGGTTAACGATGAAGGCTTATAAACTCAAAAGAATTGAGGTGCTCAAAGCCATGGCCGAACAATTCGACCTAGCACAAGCTAAAGCGATCATCGACGTCTTGGAGCGTGAAGTCTAAAGCCTTAAGTCGGATTTGTTGATCGTAATCTCAGATTAGTTCGCTGACTTTTGTTCTCGTTTTCGGCAACTATTGCCACGAGTCCCCACACGCTAAGAAGAATGGAGACGAACATGGCCGAACCACCAAACGAAACCCAAGGGACGACACTCGCTTGCTGACAAATGCGGCGCAGGAGGGCGTGGAGCTGGTGCACCGGGAGCTTTTTCGCTACAGAAAAGCAGAGGTGCTGCTGCTCGACTCACCCAACCGAAAGAAATCACGGGTGACCTACTGCTGCTCAGCCATTGGCGAGTGAGAAGTTGATTGGTGTGGTGGATGCGGTGAACGGCAGGTGGGGTAGGGGGACGATGCGGCTGGCAAGCGTGCCGGTCGATCCAAGCTGGGGTATGCGCCGGGAGATGATGAGTCAGAGCTTTACCACTCAAGTTGATGAGCTCTGGACTGTTTACTGTAAATAACGCTGTTCCAACCTTTGAGCGCGAAGCTGTCAGAAATAGGGTACATGCGGCTGCGTCACATCGCATATCCCCCGAAGGGGCTAAGAGCCATACTGTAGAGCGCGACATTGAATGATTAACGACGCAGAGGCAACCAAATGAAGCGAACACTGCTGGGAATAGCGGAAGCAGGTGAGCTTCTACTGAAGCAAGCGCTGGAGGCCATCAGAGCCTACAACGAGGCAATGGCCCAAGGCCGACCCGAAGCTGAGCTCGAGCGCCTTCGGATCGATGCGGATCACCTGTTCCAAACGGTGGTCGATTATCAACTGTACAAAGCCGGTACGCTAGGTGAGTCGGTACATTAGAGAGACATGCGGCCGATAGGCCACTGGATCGTAACAGTACGGATTTCTCGGCTGTCTTCAATCCTACAAAGATAAAAAAGCTGAATCGTATGGCCCTTACTCCCGCTCTAGATTTCTCGCATCTGCTGTGACTGCATCCATAATCCCCATTAATTCCCGAGCTAAGTCAGGCTCGAAACGTTGTAAGTATGCCGAAATTGAGTCGTTGCGTAAAATTCTAGTCAAATAACCTTTTGCTACAACAAGAACCAACATGGTTTCTCCCAAAGTATCTTCAACAAGCCGGTAATCGTGATAGAGTCTCTCCATTTCTCTTTCCATTTTCACGATATTTTCAGGAGATACACCTTCGACTGAGGTCTTAGTCTCCAATAAGTCCTCAGGTCTTGTTGCGGTCAATACCATCTGCGCGTAACGTCCGGTATAGCAGTTTGCAGAAATCATCATTTCTGCAGCTTCGATCTGCCGCATTGGCTTCATTTTTCTAAGTGCATGGAAGACCGGCTGACTAACCATTCTTGTTTTTAATAGTTCGATGGCCTCTTTCGCTATTCCTTTCAGTAGGTTTTGCCTCAGCTGGATCCGGTCAAGGCTAATATTGAGGACTTCAGCGATTCGCTCGGCAGAAACTCCTCTCTCGATAGCCTGAGTTATCATCTTGCTTTCTTGAATGGGAGTTAGTCGACTTATTTGTCTGTTATACGTGAATCCCTCGTCATCGGTCGAAAGCATACAAAGTGCATGTCGAGCGCTTAGCTGTTTTAACGCTGCTAGTCGCAGGTGTCCGTCAAGTACTAAATATCTCGATGGTTGCTCATTCAAGTCAATTGGCTCATGATGTATAGCTATTGGCTCAATGATTCCAAGCTCTCGTACGGATGCTAGTATCGTTAAATACTTAGGCGAGCTGAGAGTTGATGCTGGGATAATTCGTGATGGCAGCAATTGGGATGTTGCCAAAGTTAATAACCTGCTATCAAACGCGCTTTTAACCTCGTTCATATTTCTCCCTTGACGCGATCGGCTAAAACCTGTGGCATGTCCTCAATGCCTTCACTCTTCAACAGGGAGCAAAAATACTCATCAGAGAGAAGTCTTCTTAATGCTGTGACGATAAATAATAGACGTTGTTCGCCGATGTCCGCTTTCTTTACCATCAATCTTTGTCTGCGTACCTCAGATTGATACGCATTAAGAAGCTGGCGGGAGGTAGTGATCTTTACAGGTGTTTTCTGATGTTTGAAGCATTTCCCGCCAGCGCGACGATTGTCGATTAAGCGGCGGACTTTCATTAATTGCTCGCCTCTCAGCAACCCATTTTCATATGCCTCGAGCATGGCTGCTTGAGTTACAGTATCATCTGAGCGTGCGACTGTTATAGCAATTTTAATTGGTAGCCAGCCTTTTTCTACAGCGCTGATTAATCGCTCTTCACCTTGCCTTAGTAAAATTAGTATTCCGCCAACATAGTTATAGTCTAGGCACGTCTTCTGTGATATTTGTTTGGTGGTGTATCCGCGATCATGTAACGAATTTATTGCTTCTAGCAGGTCGCGGTTCGAGTGCTTTCGCCGCGCGAGATTTTCTACTAGACTGATCAGATATCTGTCCACTTCACTAGCGGTTATCACCACGCAAGGGATTTTTCTCTCTCCTAACACCTTAAAGGCTTCAAATCTACCTTGACCACACACTAGGTCGAAGCCTGCGTTAGTGCGGGCTACAGTTACAGGTCTTTTTAATCCTATATTTGCTATATTTTCAACTAATCTGGCGAAAACTTTCTTATTGCGCTGCCTTGGGTTAATAACCTTGATGAGCTCTAAGGGGATTTGTTCAATAGACGAAGCTCGGGCGACATGTAGTGTCAGCGGAGCTTCCTGAGGCGCGTTCATTACGCGGCGCTCGTCAGGTGGAATCGCTTGCTCAGCGTGGACAAGATTTCCAAACTTTCGAAGCGATACAGTTCCAGTTCTCGGGGGTTTGCGTCGCCGAGCCGCAAATTAGGCGCTACCAGATCAATCATAGGAAACAGATAGTAATCAAGAACTTCTTCTTCCCCTGGGAGCATGCGTACGGCGACAGTGATGTCCGGGAAAAGACTGAAGTCGAATCTTACTTGCCAGCGTCGACGATTCGCTCCTATTTGCTGGCAACGGCAGAGTACAATGGAAATTGTAAACTCATCATTAACAAGTACTAGTTGAGAGCTCGGATCTATGGTTATTCGTCCTCCTACAGCCTCAATTTTCTGCTGCGTATCAGTGAGTATCTCAGGATAACGTTCTCGTAGATGACGATTGGCTTCAATGAAACTATAGTCCCTACCCGGCTCATATCCGATGAGACGATAGCTGTCAATCAGACTGCCAAACCGCTTTCGGTAACAGCTGCTTGATGGTATGTCCTCCTGTTCGTCAATGATAAGGCCTGAGAGACACCCTCGCTCTTGAAATAAATCTTTTAGACTCGTCAGCATTTCTTCGTTTGACCATAAGCGAGTACGAGCCTGAATTATTGCCTGGGCAGCAATAAATAGCGAGCGGTCAACTATTGCTGGAAATGCTGCGTCCGCTCTTATCCATTCAGCCGCGGGGTTGGCGATGCGAGGCATCTTTAGTTTTGCTGAGGTATGGTTCCAAACGTTGTTACCGATATACTTTTCATTCACAAGAATTTGATGTACAACACCGCGCGTCCATGGCCTGTTTAGGTCAGTAAGTAGCCCGCGCCTGTTTAATGAATCGGCAATTTCTTTTTCTGTCAGAGCCTTTTTAATAAATGAGTTATATATCTCTAGCACTACTTCTCGCTCAGCGTCTGGCCCAGGCGCTAGAACTACCCTGTCGGTTTGAAGACTTTTATATTCTTTGCAGGAAAGCGTTGCCTTAGGTCTGCCAGCTTGGTCTATGAGGTGGCGACGTAGACCGTAACCTGCAGTGCCGCCCTGCCTATACCCTAGCTGAATCAAACGTGACTGTCCGGCAAATACCTTTACAGAAAGTTCGCGACTGTATTCGCCAGCCATCATTCTTTTCACGCTTTTGATGATGCTGGATACGGGGGAACCGTCATTTACAAATTGTTCAGCACAATATTCTACTCTAACGCCTGCTTGCCGGCAGCGTACTTCATAACTTGCGCTGACGTCTGGGTCTTGAAAGCGCCCCCACCGACTGACGTCATAGACGAGCACGGTAGCGAAGTCGCAGTTTCTATATTCTACATCCGCAAGCAGACGTTGAAGAGCTTCGCGACCATCTAGACTGAGTCCACTTTTCCCTGCATCCGTGTAGATTTTCACAATATTGAGATTGTGGGCCTGCGCGTAAATGTTGATAGCGTCCAGCTGATTTTCTGTGGAGTACTGCTGATGCTCAGTCGACATCCTGACATAAGCTGCCGCCCTGTTAGTGGTTTCTGCGCTAAATGATGTGCTCGGTCGCATTTGGCAGGCCTATCAGTTGGTTTGTGGCATACCTATTACCCTAGGCAAGACTGTTGTATGCCTATCGGCGCATATCAAATAATAAATTTGGGAGGTGGAAAAATGATCGCGAAAATGGGCAATTCTTTTCCAATAAGCTCTGACGTGTACGCCCATGCCTTGGCGTCAGCGCTGCTGAACGAGCTTGGCACTTCACACAGAGCTATTAAGACCCTGCGAAATTGGACTAACGCGAGTGAAAGAACGACAAAAAATTGGATCTCTGGAGCCAACGGGCCTAGTGGGCTACATTTGATAGAAATCATGCGGCACTCCGATGCCGTTCTTCATATCGTCCTTGAACTCGCTCAACGAAGATCTATCGTCGCAGTGACGCTTCTCCCAGCTTTGAGCCAGCGACTGATCGAGACTGCTCAACTCATTGATGCGTGTTTTGCACCCAGCTTCCACCCAGCCACATCGTGACTTTTACGGAAACGCTCTGCCGGAATGGCTAAGTGAAGCAAGCGCTCGGGGCGATCCGTGTCTACAGTGAAGCGATCGCCCTAGGCCGACCCGGCACAAAGTCCGAGCGCCTTTGCGTCGAGGCCTATCACCTGACTGTGGCCGGCTATCACCTGCACGCAGTCGGTACGTTAGGTGAGTCGGTACATTGAGCTGAGATGTGGCATCGGAAGGCCGCTGATTCGCAGCCATGCGGATTGCGGTGCTCTCCTCAGCCTCCATTAAGTGCGAAGCTGGTACCGCAGAAGCTGACGTATTCGAGGCTATGATTCATGTAATCGTATAGGCCCTAGTGTGGTGTTTCAGAAGTGCCGATGAAAATTTGAGCTAGGCTTTGTAGAAACTCACTCGTCAGAGTTTGTATCAACATGGGCCGACCAGCAACCGTCATCACGCTTTCCGAAACTGAGACATCCTTGTCTCGGTCGCTCGTGCAGCGCGGGCGCTGGGTAAATGATTTTCAGTGGCACTTCTGAAACACCACACTAGGAAATACCACGATGATGAAGGATCCCAATAGCGTCCTGCTTCCTGATCATCCGATGTACACCGATGCCGTGGAGGCTATGAAACGTTATCACCAGGCGCAAGCCGACGGTGTCAGCGGGGCGGAGCTCGAGCGCCTGCGGCTGTTGGCAGAGCATAGGTTTCAGGCCGTTACTGATTATCAGCTGCGCGCACTTGGCGGCCCATCCGAGACTAGTCACTAGTAATGGCCACTTAACGCCACACTTGATCAAGAGGTGCCGCTTGGAAGGCCAAGTCGTTCTAGCGGCATGGAGTCATTTGAGAGGATAAAAAGTGAGAAATCCTGGGCGGAGCGCGGCGGCGTGACGGATGGAAGCCCGAAGGGCCGAGACATCGCTAGGCGATGGCTCGGTTCACGGCAGCCGGGCCTGGTAAGGCACGCCCTAAACGCTCTACAAGGCTTTTAACATGCGCACCAGGCTCTGATGCTCCCATGTCGATAACAGGGCAACCGGATCTGTCCGGTTACCAGGATCGAAATCCCAGCGCTGCCCATCCGGGCTAACGCACCGCTCGCAATAGTCCAGCTCATCACAGTCGTTGTAGATCGTGATCCGCCATCCCTCTATATCCACTTCGAAATGGCAGGCGTACACCTGCTCCCAGGACTGGCTGCCAATCTTGGTCATTGTCCGGCGCCCGAACACCGCCTCTCGCAACACTTGGCAGACGTCCCGCGCCGTCAAAGCGCCTGACGGTACGTCGTGCTGGTTATGTTCAGTCATACGCTGCCTGTGTCTCTCAGTGATCAGCCATCGATAATACCCTGTCTCAAAGGTGCTCCGGAAAACACGCAGGGTAGGGTGATTGGTGGATACAGTGACAGGAAGAGGTTGGAGTACAAATGTGCTCCGTGGCTCTAGAGAAAGCTGTTGCTCCATCTCGTGTATCCAGCCGGGAGGTTGCGCTGCCTTCACTAATGAGAATTCAGGCCATGTGGCGGCCCTTTACCCCTAGCATGCAGCTGTTGAGTCATCTCTGGTGTCCTTGATGTATCGCTCACGAGATCTGCGCTATGAATCCAACGACACCAGACGGACGCTATTTCGTTGTCAAAGGTCAGCTCTGGCGCAGCACGAATCCTTCATTGAGTGAATGCGAGCGGCAACGCCTTGCGCATGCCCTGATGGATGCTCGACGAGATGTCAAAAAGGCCAAGCGCGCTGACGATTCGAGCATGCTGAAATCTGCGCGTGCGCGAGTGAATGCTGCCAAAGTGGGTCTGGGCGAGCGGGGGCCAGTTTGGTGGGACGACGGCAGCCCGGACTACAATCGCTGTCGGGTAGACCTTTCGCCATACGCTGATTGGTACAACGCTTTGGATGCCACAAAGGGTGAGTAATGTACGTTGAAAAGACATTCACACCTCAACAGCTATTTGAAATGGTGTGGGAGCGACCTGTTCTCATCATCGCAAAGGAAATAGGTGTCTCGGATGTGGGCTTGTCGAAGGCCTGCCGCAAAGCGGGGATCACGTTGCCTACCCGGGGGCACTGGGCCAAGCCAGCCCCGAAACGCCCGCGTCGTCCAAAGCCTCCAGCCTCTACCACGCCTGTCACTTTTCACTTTCTGAATGTCGAGAAGGCTGCCAGGCTGAGGCCTGAAAATGTTATCAAAGACCCTAAAATCTTGATGGTGCCCACGGAGTTATCTGACCCTCATCCGTTGGTAAAAAAATGGCTAAGTGCAGCGAGGAAGGCCAAAGAGCTCAATAATGCACTGGTATTCGACAAAACAAAGGTATTGAACTCGCACATCTTCCGAAATGAGATGGATCGCTGCGCGCTTCTCTATGACACCTTGATCAAAGCCAGTGAGTCGCTGGGCTACACCTGGGGTGTAGGTAGTAAAGGTAGTTTCGTGCGAGTCGACGGGGAAGAGCTACTGATCACGATCCAGGAGCGCATAAAACGCTTCGATATTCCACCGCCTGCTTCCAAACCTATCAAGCCTGGGCAGCGATGGGAGCCTGACTTTGCCGCGATGAGGGCCGCTCGCTTTGGGTGGGAGCCCACTGGCGTATTCTCCCTCATCGTCGATGCGCGATCCGAAGTACTGATTCAAAAAACTTGGACGGACAGCAAAACAGGGAAGCTCGAATCGAAGCTTGGTCAGATCCTTACGGGCTTTGTTCGTATTGCCGCTTCCGTGAAAGCCCAACGATCATCCGATGAGGCTAGTCGCCGTCGGCGGGCAGAGGAGGAGCGAGTGCGCACAGAGAGAATCGACCAGCAGCGTCGGTTGGACAAGCTGCGTCAGAATTTGACGAAAAATCTAGAAAGCTGGGAGCGCGCTCAGCGGCTGCGAGCATTCATCCAGGCGACAATTGAAGCCTCGCCTCGGGACGAAGCAACTCAAATGGCAATGGCAATGTGGGTTAGCTGGGCTACACAACAAGTAGAGCTGCTTGATCCATTAAAAGTAGATATCCGAAAAGTTATTGACCTATCCGTGGACTTGCCGAGCTCAGAATACGGCTACTGGAGCAGCAGTAAGAAAGCCGATGACTGGTGGCCCTGATTTTCATTTGGGTTTGAACTTAACCTGCGTTAGGATTCTCTTAAGACCAACTACACATTACGGAGTGATGCACATGTCGCGATTGGCCGAATTTCGTCAGCTTGAGCAAAAATTGGCAGCCCAGTTGGCTGAGCTGGAAGCTATGAAGGGCAGCAGCGAGCTTCAGAAAGAAATCGAGTTTGAGACTAAACTGCGCGATTTGCTGGCCAAGTACGGCTTCAGCTTGCGTGACATCATCAACCTACTAGATCCGCAATCTGGTCGCCGTGCTGCGCCTGCAGTGGTTGAGAAAGCTCCGCGTCGCGCTCGCCAAGTCAAGCAATATAAGAACCCCCACACGGGCGAAGTGATCGAGACCAAAGGTGGCAACCACTCGAAGTTGAAATCCTGGAAAGCTGAATACGGTTCTG
This sequence comes from Pseudomonas sp. YQ_5, assembly GCF_043103305.1. NCBI lineage: Bacteria > Pseudomonadati > Pseudomonadota > Gammaproteobacteria > Pseudomonadales > Pseudomonadaceae > Pseudomonas > Pseudomonas sp. YQ_5. Next base: position 240,629 of record NZ_JBICJS010000096.1, read on the forward strand.
ATGAAGTAGAAAGCTGGCTTTCTAAGTAAGTCGTAAGGGCTGAAGAAACCTCCGCTTTCGGAGG
>NZ_JBICJS010000009.1:0-3148 GCF_043103305.1 Pseudomonas sp. YQ_5
AATGCAGGTAGGGGTTTTGTCTTTGTGGGCCGAAAATTCCGGGCCTGGCAGTATCTCTCTATGTGATTACGATGCGCGGCCCCTCCTGCAGGCCCTTTTCCTATGCAAGCCAACAGCCCATGGCTATCATGCCTGCCTAATTCCAAGTTGAGACTGGCATGCTGAAGTTGTTGAATCTCCTCAAGGATGGTCGGTTCCATTCCGGAGAAGCTCTGGGGGCAGCCCTAGGGGTGAGTCGCAGCGCAGTTTGGAAGCAGCTGCAGCATCTGGAAAGTGAGCTGAACCTCACCATTCACAAGGTTCGTGGGCGCGGTTACCAGTTGGCCGCGCCACTGGCTTTGCTTGAGACGCAGGCAATCGCTGGGTTTGCCGCAGGTGAACAGTGGCCGATGTTCATCCACGAAACCATCGATTCCACCAACGCCGAAGGCTTGCGCCTTGCCAGTGAAGGGCAGGCGGCTCCATTCCTGGTTCTGGCCGAGCGCCAGAGCGCCGGGCGAGGTCGGCGCGGCCGGCAGTGGGTCAGCCCATTTGCAGAAAATCTCTATTACAGTCTGGTGCTGCGTGTCGATGGCGGTATGCGTCAGCTTGAGGGGTTGAGCCTGGTAGTGGGGTTGGCCGTAATGCGCACCTTGCAGGCGTTCGGGGTAAAGGATGTCGGGCTTAAATGGCCTAACGATGTGTTGGTTCGTGGGCATAAGATCACCGGGATTCTCCTGGAATTGGTGGGCGATCCTGCAGATGTGTGTCATGTAGTGCTAGGCATTGGTATCAATGTAAACATGCAGGTAAACGAGCAGGTCGATCAGCAGTGGACCTCTATGCGGCGTGAGGTAGGGGCAGCCATTGATCGTAATCACTTGGTAGCGCTGCTCAGCCAGCAGTTGCAGCACGAATTGGCGCGCCATCGCCGCTACGGCTTTGCTGCATTCCAGGAGGAGTGGGAGCAGGCGCACTTGTGGCAGGGCCGCAATGTATCGCTGGTTGCTGGTACTACACGTATTGATGGTGTGGTTCTTGGCGTCGACGGGCAGGGTGGTTTGCGCCTTGAGGTGGACGGGATGGAAAAGAGCTTCAGTGGTGGTGAGCTCAGTTTGAGGTTGCGTGATGATTCTTGAGCTCGATTGCGGTAACAGCTTCATAAAGTGGCGGGTGATCCATGTCGCCGATGCTGTGATTGAAGGTGGCGGGATCGTCGATTCCGACCAGGCGCTGGTGGCCGAAGTGGCTGCGCTTGCTTCAGTTCACCTTACGGGTTGTCGTATTGTCAGTGTGCGCAGCGAAGAAGAAACCGATGCGCTTTGCACGGTGATCGCTGAGGCATTTGCCGTGCAGGCGCGAGTTGCTCACCCTGTCCGTGAAATGGCCGGTGTGCGCAATGGCTATGACGACTATCAGCGTCTGGGTATGGATCGTTGGCTGGCAGCGCTGGGTGCATTTCACCTGGCCAAGGGCGCGTGCCTTGTGATTGACCTGGGTACTGCGGCAAAAGCGGACTATGTGTCCGCGGACGGCGAGCATCTGGGAGGTTACATCTGCCCGGGTATGCCATTGATGCGTAGCCAACTGCGTACTCACACCCGGCGTATCCGCTATGACGATGCCTCCGCGGAGCGCGCATTGGCCAGCTTGTCACCCGGTCGCTCTACTGTCGAAGCGGTAGAGCGCGGTTGCGTATTGATGCTCCAGGGCTTTGCCTCCACCCAGCTTGAGCAGGCTCGTGTGCTATGGGGTGAGGAATTTACCGTGTTCCTCACTGGCGGTGATGCGCCGCTGGTGAGGGAGGCCCTGCCACAGGCGCGTGTCGTGCCTGATCTGGTTTTCGTTGGCCTGGCAATGGCCTGCCCATTGGATTGAGGTGCCTATGCGCTGGTTGTTTCTGCTGTTACTGGTGCTCAACGTCTTTTATTACGTATGGCATCAGCAGGAAGCCCCGCTGAAGGTCAAGGAAGTCGCCCCGTTGTCGCTGTACAAGGGGAATCAGCAAGAAATCCGTCTGTTGCGTGAAACAGGTGTGTCCGCACCACCCAAGCGTCGTGATGAGTGCCTGGTGGTTGGGGGTGTGATGGGGCGGGAGCAGTTGGATGCGCTGCGTCAACGCCTGCTGAGTCTGGATATTGCCACCTTGCCGGTGGCAGGACAGCTGCCTGGGGTGGATGGTCGCTGGCTCAAGGTTGCTCCGGAAAGCGAGCGTTTGCTGGATCAAACGGTGCTTCTGGCTCTTTCTAATGATTTCAAAGACTTAAAACATAAAATTATTTTCTGCCAGGGTATTGCAACTGGCGAATAGCTTGATAGAATGGCGCCCGCTTCACAGGGAACACCACTCAGGTGGTAGAGCTGGAAGCGGTGTCAAAGCAGCTAAGTTTCAGATTTGATTGAAAAAATTTGAAAAAACGCTTGACACTAGGACGGCAGACAAATAAAATGCCGGCCACATCTGGAGGGATTCCCGAGCGGTCAAAGGGGACGGACTGTAAATCCGTTGCGAGAGCTTCGAAGGTTCGAATCCTTCTCCCTCCACCAGTTTTAGCGAGAGCCGCAAGCTCCGCGGGTATAGTTTAGTGGTAGAACCTCAGCCTTCCAAGCTGATGATGCGGGTTCGATTCCCGCTACCCGCTCCAAGTTTGCCGGATTTTGCACAAAGTGTTTCGCTCTTGTAGCTCAGTTGGTAGAGCACACCCTTGGTAAGGGTGAGGTCAGCGGTTCAAGTCCGCTCAAGAGCTCCATATAAACAAGGCAGATATGAAAATATCTGCCTTTGTTTTATCAGCGCAAGACTATTTCTTCTGCGGAGGATTGTATCGATGGCTAAGGAAAAGTTTGATCGTTCCCTTCCCCACGTTAACGTCGGCACTATCGGCCACGTTGACCACGGTAAGACCACTCTGACCGCAGCTCTGACTCGCGTTTGCTCCGAAGTTTTCGGTTCGGCAATCGTTGAGTTCGACAAGATCGACTCGGCTCCGGAAGAAAAAGCGCGCGGTATCACCATCAACACCGCTCACGTTGAGTACAACTCGACCATTCGTCACTACGCTCACGTTGACTGCCCGGGTCACGCTGACTACGTGAAGAACATGATCACCGGTGCTGCCCAGATGGACGGCGCGATCCTGGTTTGCTCGGCCGCCGATGGTCCGATGCC